>NZRW01000055.1 GCA_002701185.1 Fidelibacterota bacterium | reverse complement strand
AGACAATGTTCAAAGGGCTCCAAATGGGAAAGCAGATTACAAATGGGCAAAAGAAATTGCAAATAAGAATACTAACTAAAAAACAAATCTCATGTTTTTTTATTATTTTCATTACTTCATTTAATTTATATTCTTTTGAACCAATATCATACTTAAAAACATTAGGATATGAGCCTGCTCAAAAAGAAATGGCCATCAGTCCTAATGGAATGATTACTACTCAACACTTCTTAGCAACTGCTGTTGGTGAAAAAATACTTAATAAAGGTGGNAATGCTTATGATGCATCAATTGCAATAGCATTTACTCTAGCAGTTGTATTGCCCAGAGCTGGAAATATAGGTGGAGGTGGCTTTATGGTTATGTTCGATGAGAAAACCAATAAGCCATACTCTATAGATTATAGAGAGAGAGCGCCTATATTGTCTTACCGTGATATGTATTTAAATGATGATGGTTCATTTAATGAGTTAAAACTCTCTACATTTGGATATTTAGCAAGCGGTGTTCCTGGAACAGTTGCAGGCCTCTGGGAAGTGCACAAAAAATTTGGGTCTTTGCCATGGCATGAACTCCTGGAAGATGCAATTTTTTATGCTGAAAATGGTTTTGATATTACTCCATATATGGCAGATGTTTTATTAGAATATAATGAAAAATTATCATTTTATTCAGAAACTAAAAGTATTTTCCAAAAAGATTATCCAGATTTTAAAAATAAAAAATTAATTCAAAAAGATTTAGCACAAACTTTAAGGATTATTTCATCTGAAGGCAAAAAAGGTTTTTATGAAGGAGAGGTGGCACAAAAAATTGCAAATGAAATGGCATCAAATGGCGGTTTGATTTCAATAGATGATTTAAAAAACTATGTTGCCGTATGGCGAGAGCCTTTAAGCTCTGATTACAGAGGTAATCAAGTTATTACTATGGGACCGCCCTCTTCTGGTGGAGTGCATATAATACAGATGCTTAATATTTTAGAAAACTATAAACTTAATGAATTTGAACATAATTCATCAGAATATATAAATTTACTTACCGAAGTCATGAAACATGCCTATGCCGATAGATCAAAATATCTAGGTGACCCTGACTTTTATGAAGTTCCGATAAAAAAAATTACCAGTCCTGATTATGCAGGTGAAATATTTAACAGTATTAAAATTGGATCCACCATACCATCTAAAAACATCTATCCTGGGATGTATTTAAAAGATGAAAGTCCAGAAACAACGCACTTTTCAGTTGCTGATAAAAATGGAAACGTTGTTTCCTCAACATATACATTAAATTCTACATTTGGTTCTGGAGTTGTAATCAAAGGAACTGGAATAATAATGAATAATGAAATGGATGATTTCTCAGCAGCGCCAGGAATACCAAATCAATTTGGTTTATTGGGAGCAGAAGCTAATGAAATAGTTCCATATAAAAGACCTTTGAGCTCTATGACACCGACAATTGTAATGAAAGATAACGAATTATTTTTTACAACAGGCAGCCCAGGTGGCTCAAGAATAATATCTGCAGTTCTGCAATCTATTTTAAATATAATTGATTTTGATATGGATTTAGAACAAGCAACCTTTGCAAAAAGGATTCATCATCAATGGCAACCAGATATTCTAGAGATGGAACTATCAATAGAAAATGAAATGAAGGATAGTCTAGAAACAATGGGTTATGAGATAGAAATAAAAGAACCGTTAACATGCGTTCAAACAATCATGTTTGATAAAGATAAATATTATGGATATGGTGATTTTAGAAGGCCTGATGCTTTTGCTTCAGGAAAGATAAATGATTGATAAATTACTTATAATTGGCGCATACGCTGTTCCTGCAATAACTCTATTGATTATTTGTTTTTATATAACTCGTAAAAAATAAATTGATTAACATTTTCAATTACGATTACCAATATGGCCTAAATACAATAAGTACGATTGATTTATTCTTACTCTCATTAATTTTTCTTTGCATTGGAAGTTTTGCCTCAAGCACTATTTATAGGCTNTCCCTTATTTTTATAGAAGATAATCCAAATACTAACTTATTATTTCCGAGGTCTTTTTGTCCAAACTGTAAAACTACAATTAAACCAATTTATCTAATCCCTTTGCTTGGGTACTTAATTCAAAAAGGCAANTGTAATTCTTGTAAATCGAATATTTCTATTTTTTATCCTTTAACAGAAATCTTTTTTTTATTTGTAGGGCTTGTTGCATTAAATGCATATGGCATAAGTATATTCTTATATTTTTTAATACTCATNACTTATTTATTTTATGTTTTATTTTATTTAGATTTAAAATTTTATTATTTACCCTTTTCAATTAATCTTCTGCTAGTCATAACTGGTTTTATTAGTAATGTATTTTTTAATATCTTTATTGACGATTTAAATTACTTATTTAACTTGAACCCTATCCAGTTTTCTTCTTTAGGTTTTTTAATTGGGTATTTTTCGCTCTGGTTAGTAAATTTTGTTTTTAAGGCTCTATATAAAAAAGATGGAATTGGTGGAGGCGACTTTATTTTATTTGGAGCTATAGGAAGTATGTTTGGACCATTCTCATTGGGCTTAATATTGTTTTTAGGGGCCATTATAGGCTGTGCTTTGTTTTTATTCTTAAATAAGGCCTTTACAAAAGAAATACCATTAGGTTCATGTTTGATATTAGGTGCTGTATTTTATTTTTTTATAAAAAAATATGAACTTTTGGGTATGTTTATAGTCATATAAGTATAGACCTTTTGAATATCCTCTAAATCATATATCCCCTGGGTCTTAAAAGCAGGCACCATGTCTGCTTTTTTATACTTACAATAAATAAAATATGTTATAAATACTATCTAGTATATTTATTTGATTGAACTAATATGAAAAAAATTACTTTACTTTTAACTACAATATTTTTANTTGGTGCTTGTTCCCAAAATGATCAAGATGCTTCTTCAAATGCACAGAATATGGTCGAATATGTTTGGCATAAAGCCGGTCCAGATTTTAATACTGAGAATCTAGCAATGTTGATAACTTCTTGGAATGGCATCGTAGATAATCTGGATTGCTCAGGAATGAGAGGCGCAAACATAATAATTCCTGAGGTCGCCAATGAGGGATATGACTTTATTTGGGTTATGTTATGGGATTCTCAAAGTGGGCGTGATGAATGTTGGGAGGATTGGACTACAAATCAACAATCAGCATGGGATGTAACAATAGATGGAATTATGGAGCCTGACTTTGATAATGTTTACCTATTTAAATCAACTGTTGGACAGGCTCCTAAAGTTGAAAATAATTCTGGACAATTTGTAAACAGATTTAATTTTTGTAATTACAAAGAAGGTTATTCAGAGTCTTCACTTGAAACATTTAGAAATGATATTGCTTCAACTAATTGGAGTGATACATACTGGTATGCTCTATTAGAGCCTACATTTGATGCGAATCCAAAACCAGATTTTGTATGGCTAGATTTATGGGCAAATAATGCTGATAAAGAAATCGCTTATACTAAATATATGGAAAGTGGGATTGCTGATTCATCTGGACAGGCTTTCGAGTGTAACAATGTTGATTTCTCAGGTGTTGCTATCAGAAGATAATTGGAGCGGGTGACGGGATTCGAACCCGTACCAATAGCTTGGAAGGCTATTGTGCTAGCCATTAACACCACACCCGCAATGGTCGAGAAATTATAATAAAAATGTGAACATATTGCTCCATATTTCTTAAATTGTTATCTTTATATTAGATTTGAAAAAATTTATAGATTTTTGAATCAATGCACTCAGCATTATCAAGAAATTCATTTTTTATCTCTGTAGAATCTGGATCGCTTAACCATTGAGTAGATATATTATTTTTAAAATCTTCTTGATAAAAATAATTAATCCATATGAATTCACCTGAATTTAATTCTTCTTGAAAGTATTCAATCCCATATTGAATTTTTAACTGATTCATTTTACTTATAAATCTATCTAATGAAATTCTAAATGTCCCATAATTAAAGCCTGGTTTATAAAAACATCTTAAGATCTCAGCATTATTTGATATATTTTGTTTTTTATCAGTATAGTTATATAAGCTAAGACCATTAAATAAATTTGAATTAAAATTACATGAAGCCACTGCATCAAAACCATTCTTACTTAGTTCATTGATGACATCTGTAAAAATATCATTGGCGGTATAGTTTTTAATACTTATTTTAAATTTATCAACGGTATCATTTTCAGGGAAAAAGACTTTCAAAGAATATGAGGATGTATTTTGGAAAATGTCATTCTTTATAAAACCTGATAAGAATGATTCAAGTTTTAACAATGAAGATCCATCATTTAAGTTACAATCAAAGAAATAATTTGAAAAATTATAATCTGGAGTAATCAATTGATTGATTTCAATATTATTATCAATATTTTTTGAACAAGAAAAAAGAAAAAAAGTTGCTAATATTGTTAAATAAGAAGTCTTCATAAGTTTCAATTATATTAATTTTGATAATTTAAGTCGTTAAGAAGAAAGTCTGTTGCTGCTTCAGACATACCCTTTGTATTATGATCTAACCCATTAATGACCTGATATCTCCATCTAAAGGGTACATTAAATTGGTTGCCTATATATATTAAATTTTCAAAATACCTATTTCCTCTATCTAATCTATGCTTTCCTTGTTTTTTTGCGCCCCTAGATTTATTTAANCTTGAATGATTTGGATCATTATCCTTATCTCCAAGCATAAAAAGTATCTCTTTTGACATTAGCCATTCTATTCTTCCCTTC
Source organism: Fidelibacterota bacterium (assembly GCA_002701185.1). Classification (GTDB taxonomy): domain Bacteria; phylum Fidelibacterota; class Marinisomatia; order SCGC-AAA003-L08; family D37C17; genus TMED6. The sequence goes on along the minus strand of NZRW01000055.1, from coordinate 13,985 downwards.
TTTGGAGGCATATTTTTTATTCCATATGGAAATTTTTCATCATTTATAAAAGTATACCAACCGGCACTTCCGATTGCTGCTTTATCTATTGCCATGTCATCTCCATACATAAGATATCTATGTATAAATTGTGTTCCACCTGAAAACCCAAACATAAGATAGCTGTCATGCTTTAGATCATATTTATTTTTGAAATAAGCAAAAAAGGATGCTATTGAATCATTCAACCAAAGTCTTTTGTCGTTTATAACTTTTCCTGAAAAAGTTGCCATGCCTAATGTTTGATAATGAGGAAAGTTCTTCTTTATAAAATGTGGGGCAACCAATATCACATTTTTGTCTTTTGCGGGATCTAACCAGTAACTTATGTATCTTTCGGCATCTCTTGAGCCGCCGTGCATTATAAATAAAATTTTAGTATCAGAGTTTATTTGTTCCGGTAAAACATATAACAAATCTACATCTGGTTTATCCCATAATGCATATGTTACTTTTTCTATTTCACTTGATTGGATAAAACAAGAAATTGAAAATATATAAATAAAAGTAATTATTCTGTTAATTTTCATAATCTTTATTTTAACAATGAAAAATGATTATTAGGTTAAAATATATAAACTAACTAACCTTGTATAAATTGAATAAATATCTAGACATAGTTAAAAGTATCCATGATTCCCCCTTTAAGCTTACATATGTATCAAGTGGTGGTGGTACAAATGCAATTTCATCTTTATTAAAGGTTCCTGGTGCAAGTAACACAATCTTAGAGTCCTATATTCCCTACTCTAAGGAATCTATGAATGCATTCTTAAATAAAGAGCCTGATCATTACTGTTCATTACAAACATGCTTGAGTATGGCTGCAAATGCATACAAAAAATCTAAAGAAATTGATAATATTTCAAAATCTAAATATCTACTAGGTGTAGCTATAACGGCAAACCTCACTACAACATATGAAAAAAGAGGTGAACATAAATTTTTTATTGTTGTTCAAGCATATGACTATACAAAATATCTTGAATGCTTTTTAGATAAAGGAAAAAGGACAAGAGAAGAAGAAGAGGCATTAATTACAGCATATGCCATAAGTCTTATCGCNGAATCTTGTGGATTTAAATTTGACCTACCAANNCATGATGAAGAAGTAAAAATAGAAACTATAAATGCTGAAAANCCTTGGAAGAAATTATTTAATAATAAGGTTGGTTTTATTACTAANAATCAAAATAAACATGAATTAATNTTTCCNGGNTCTTTTAACCCTCTTCATGAAGGNCATATTAANATGAAAGANTTNGCNGAAAAGAAAACTGGAATGCATACAACTTTTGANATATGTGCNAATAATGCNGANAAACCNCCTTTAACATTTTATGAAATAAAAAGAACTATTGAACAATTTNAANATAATGAAAGCTGGATGTTAACTTCNGCAGGAAGNTTTAGNGAGAAAGCTGAAATGTTTCCAAACTCAGTATTNATAATTGGAGCTGANACTTTAATGAGAGTATTNGATGANAAATTTTATAAAANTCATAAANATATGATGCTGCATATTGATAGGTTTAATGATCACAATATAAATTTTTTAGTCTTTGGNAGNAANGTAGNAAATAAATTTATNTGNTTNGATGATATAAANATACCTGANAGNATTAAAGANAGGTGTACTGGTTTTGATGAAACAATATTTAGAGATGATATATCTTCAACGAAACTAAGATTAACTGAAAATTAATTATGTGGTGGTAATTTTGCCTCAACAAACCATTCGTGAATTCTCTTTACAGGATTAAATTTTTTTAATCTCATTTTNTTATTTTCNAGAGTAAATTTTCTAGTTTTAATTGCCGTATAGTGATATGTNTGACTATCTCTAGTCTCATCTTCAGGAATTAAATAAACTTTAGTTTGTTTTTTGTCTGCCATTATGGAATGTGATTATACAGAAACTATGAGTAAAAAAAAGAGGGACTAAGCCCTCTTTTTAAATACTTCTGATGTGATTAAAACTTATATCTAAAGCCAAGCCTATGAATTGGGCCATGATCTTGAGATAAAAATAACATTTCATCATATCTTGCATATAACCTTGTTGGTTCATCATTAAGATTTTGAACTTCAAAGAAGACAACTGCATCTTCTTGGAGGTTATAGGCTAATGATAGGTCCCATTGGTTTCTTTCTTCAACATAAAGTGGTTGATTGTAATTTCCAAAACCAGCGATAGTTTCTCCTCTTGTATTTAGAGCGATTCTTGCTGTAACTTTATCATTTTCATAAAAAAGTGAAAAATTACTAGAATCACCTAAGCCAGGCAATATAAATTGACTACCTATTTTGTTTCTATCAATTTTAACATCACCGCCAGTTACAAGAGTCGCATTAATTTGTGTACCAAAACCAGAATCTCCAAAAAGATGTTGAAGTACAACTTCAAAACCATCAACTGAACCAGATTCTAGGTTAAGTGGTCTTGTAATTTCAAAAACAGCTAAAGGNTCTGCGCTAGTTCCATCTAAATAACCAGGCTCACATCTCCACCAACCGTCATAATCACACTGACCCCATGGGAAACCATTTGTTACATCAACACCTCTTGACATTGCAACTGCTACCCATCCCATATGCTGGTATAGATTCATCCATCCTTGAGACCATANGGCTTGTTGNGAAACACAATCTCCTGAACCCCATTCTCCAGGAAAGCCAGGNTCTGGTCTCCCTGCAGCATCCCATGATTGAACACAAGCTTGAGCATATGCACCAATTTCACCAGTTGCTGGGTTTGTTAGAGAATCAATTGTTCCAGTGGATACATCTGAACTAATAAAATTATCAATATCCTTTTTAAAATANTTTATTGCAAAATAACTACCTTCATCATAATAATACTCATAAGCAAGGTCTATATTTTCTGACTCTAAAGACTCTAGACCTGGGTTACCACCAGAAGCTGTTGGTATTAAGTAATCTCTATTACCAAATTGAAATGAACTTCTTAAATCTTGTAAAGATGGTCGTCCCATAGATTTACCATAACTAAACCTTAGAACCTGATCATCTGTTATTTCATATGCCATTGCTAGTTGAGGCAAGACTATATCATTAGAACCAGATCTAGCGGCCGCAACGTCACCACCATTTGGATAAATTAATCCATTGATCATATCCCATCTAATTACAGAAGGAGTTGCCTCTAAAGCTGTTGAAGTTGTATCTGATTCTTCGTATCTAACACCAGCAACAACATTAAGTGGCCTATCATTAACCATAAACTCCATATTCAGTTGAATAAATGCNGCATCTANTGTCTCTTCAACTTTATCATTAACATCTATAGGACCAGCAGTAATTGCTCCAAAATTATCTGTCCACTCTTTTAGAGCTGCGGTTTTATNAATATTAAAATAATAATTAGTAAACTTATCNGGTGAAGTTGTTTTACCAAATGCTCTCATAAAGCCCATTAGAGACTGCTTAGAAAAAATTGAAGAACTTGCTGCAGTACCTGGAGTTGCATTGTTGATTTCTTCCATTCTTACATCATTAAATTCAGAATCCACTCTTGAGATTCCAAATTCAACTGATTTNATAGATTCATTAAAAGCGCCATCTAAGTTTTCCCATTTGCCTTTTAATTGCATNTGCTCCATCTGATTTTCTTTATANGCGTCTNTGAAATAAAGAGANCCATAAGTATAATCATCAGNACTAAACCTTCTGTCATATGCAAATGTATTAATTCCTGATAAGCCACCGTTAAAGCTGCTTATTGTTGCAACTGCAGGGGCTACAAAACCTAACTCATTAGGTAATTCAGTACCTTTTTTTTCTGCAGATGAATCGTGNTAATCAAAAACAAAACTTAGAGTATCTGAGTAACTCCAATCTAGATTAATACCAACTGAAGCATTTTCGTTTTCTGTGTCACCCCAGATCAATTGATGATCATACCCTCTGTCACCCACAACAACATCAGTATAAACACCATTTTCATTAATTGTGGCTTGTTGAGTTGTCCATCCTCCTAACCAAGACCCAAACATTTGACCTTTTGAGCTAAATTCAACTTTTGAAAATGTATAATCAACAGTTGCCATTAAATCATCAGAAAAAGCATACTGCATTGTTACTTGAGCATTAGTTCTTTCTCTGTCATTTTCTTTTATTTGATAGGCTGATGGTTCTTGATAAAAAGTTTTACCATCTGCTCTAGCATTATTATTNGTAATTCCTGCAGCAGTTTTATCTACTCTAAAGTACCCTTCAATAGCTGCTAAATCTTCAACAGTTATCCAATTCGATTCCCTNGTTCCNTCTTCAACATTATTTCTATCTTGAAATGAGCCTGATATTGCAAAACCAAACTTTCCATAATTGGAGCTATGAACAAAATTAAATTCTGGTTTTAAACTGTCATCACTTGTTGAATCATTCAGCATATCGACTGAAAAAGAATTGAGAGAACCACTTACCGCAAGTGGTTTAGTTGTAACCATGTTAATAGTCGAACCAATGCCTCCAGAAGGAAGTGAACTGTTTGTAGACTTATAAACCTCAACAGCTGAAATGCCNTGGGACGATATATCGCCAAAATTGAAGGATCTTCCTCCTCCCCACTGACCAGGAACAGTTGGCATTTGACGTCCATTTAAAGTTACTAAGTTTAATTCGGGTCCAAACCCCCTCACAGCAACTCTTTCGCCTTCAACATTATTTCTATCAATTCCGATACCTACAACTCTTGCTAGTGATTCAGCAAGATTATTATCAGGAAACTTACCAAAATCTTCAGCAGTAATAGCGTCTANAACACCAACATTGCTTCTTTTGATATCAATTGCGCTAATTAAACTTTGTTTAATTCCAGTAACAACAACCTCTTCTACTTCGTTTTCTTTCTCAGATTCTTGAGCTGAAATAAGCAATGAGAATGGCAGCATTAATAATAATGATAATAAATATTTATTCACGATTTCCCCCTTAATGGACTTTTGTATTAATTAGGTAAAGNTATTAAACTTTTTACAAATCATCATGTCAAGAGTTAATTTTTTTAAGTAAATTAAAATTTCCATATAGCGGTGTTTTTTCTTTTAGAATTACCCCAATTGAAATCATTTTCAACATTTCTTGATGAATTTTACTTTTATTTCCAATAAAAATTTTCTCAAATTCAACTATATCTATATCAGAATAAATAGATCTTATTAAACTACCAGCTAACAAAATGCCATCTCCAGGAATAAATGTTAAAGCTAAGTCTGATAAAGTTTCTCCAAGGGACCTAACAAACCCCTCTATAACTTCAACCGNTGGCTGATCTTGCTCTTTATATCTTTGATAGACCTCTTCTGAAGATATTTTTATATTTGTTTTTGATTCATAAATTGAAGATATAGCAGAACCAGATACTAGATCTTCTAAAATTAAGCTTTTGTTACTTTGAATATTATAATTTTTTTCTAAAAATAAATTTGAATTAGTTGTATTCCCTAATTCGGTAGGTAAAACTACTTTATTTCCAATAGATAATGCAGCGCCTAATCCCGTGCCTGGTCCTAAAAATAATTTAATATCGTTAAATTTTGAGCCAGTTTTGATGAGTTCAATATCATCTGAGACAAAATCATAGCTATATGCAATAGCTTCCCAGTCATTTAATAAGATACATTCTTGTAAGTTAAATTTATTCTTAATCTTATCTCCATCAAAAGTATAACTTCTATTGGTCATAGTTATATTATTATTTATTTTTGGGCCTGCAATTGAAATTATTAAAGTATTAATATTATTTTTATCTATTATTTTTTGAATAAAGTCTTCAAACTCTATGGGGTTGAAAGGTATTTTATTTATCTCAGATATATCTTTATCACTAGAATGTGCAAATGCATAACGCATATTGGTACCACCAACATCGATAAGTAATGCTTTACTCATTTTGGTCTTTATATGTCAATCCATAACCATATTGAAAAAGTGGAGAATAGTCTGCATCATCTTGATTCAAAGGATTGCCTGAATATTTACTAGGCCAAGAGAATGATAATTGACCGCTAAAATTATAATTTATAGTTCCATCTATATTGCTAAAAATTACATCATTTATGCCCTCTACAGCAGTACCTGGAAGCCAAATTGGTACAAACGCATCTGAATAATTAATTTCATTATCAACAATCATTGGTCTTCCTGAAATAAATAATGAAATTATTGGTATTCCTTTCTTTTGAAATCTTTTCATTTGTTTCAAGATTTCTTCATTATTTTTTGAGAAATTAAGATCTGTAAGATCTCCTTCTCCTTCAGCATAGGGAGTTTCTCCGTAAACAAAAATTACATAATCTGGATTACTTTTATATAAACCGTTTTCTGAATACTCAACTTCACCTCCAAAACCTATTATGTGATTTGATAGAGAATCATAAATACTTTTAGTGTTTGGAAAATCATCATTAGATATACTTGTGCCTTCCCATGTTTTGCCCTGCCAAGTTATCGTCCAGCCCCCCATTTGGTTTTCTATATGCTTTGACATTTCGCCTATAACTAAAAATTTCTTTTTAGGATTCATAGGTAAAGTATTATTATTTTTAAGCAAAACAAGAGACTCTCTAACTGCTTGTCTTGCTAAAGATCTATGATTTTTATCACCCAAAAAATTATCTTTATAGTTGTGGGGAATTCTGTCATCAAAAAAACCTAAATGATCTTTTACATTCAAAATTCTAAATACTGCATCGTTTAATCTTTCAATCGGGATTATTCCAGCTTTGACTTGCTCTAAAGTATTCCAATACAAAGCTTTCCATTCAGTAGGTACCATATATATATCTACTCCAGCAATCAAAGCTTCAGGACAATCATAATCTTCACATCCTGGTATTTGACCATGACCATTCCAATCACCTACCACAAAACCATTAAATCCCATTTGTGATTTTAAAACGTCAGTGAGCAAATATTTATTACCATGCATTTTTAGTCCATTCCAAGAATTGAAACTTGCCATAATTGATAAAGCGCATGAGTTAATTGCCTCATAGTATGGGCTTCCATGTATTCTTTTTAGGGACATTTCATCAGTGATTGTATTCCCTTGATCTATACCATTTTCTGTTCCACCATCACCAAGAAAATGTTTTGCTGTAGCTAAAATATGATTGGTATCTAAAAAAGTATCCTCATATCCCTGTAATCCAATAATAAAATTTTTACCGAGTTTAGAAACTAAATCAGTATTTTCTGAGTACCCTTCATAAGCCCTGCCCCATAAATCATTTTTTGGAACAGCAATCGTAGGTGCAAATGTCCAAACTATTCCTGTAGATGCTACTTCTTTAGCAACAGCAGTCCCAATTTTTTTTACTAAGGATGTATTTCTAGTAGCTCCTAATCCAATATTGTGTGGAAAAATTGTTGCTCCAATTACATTATTATGACCATGGACCGCATCTGTCCCCCATAAAATCGGTATCCTGATATCATTTACCATAGGAGATACATCAAAGTAACTTTGGCTTAAATTCTTCCAATCTTCTACAGAACTATTTTTGTTTTTGTTTGGAAAGCCGCCACCTCCATTTAATACAGTTCCAAACTGATATTTTTTTACTTCTTCAAGAGTTACGCTGTTAATTTCAGGCATTATTATTTGGCCAACTTTTTGTTCTAAAGTCATATTGCTAATAAGAGAATTTATAAAATTTGAATTATCTTGTAACTCACATTTATTTGGACTTGACCAATCAACCTCAGCAATAATGAAGGTATTAAAAAATACTAATAGTAAAAATTTTTTCATGACTTTATCCCAAGGTTACATATATTAAAGTTAATAAACTTACAATAATTAATGAATTCGTATTAAAAGCTCTGGTTGTTGAAAAATCAATTCCAGCTAGATCAATGGCTTTTTCTTGNTCAAGATAACCTTGAGCTAGAGAGGTTATATANCACCCTAGGCCAGATGCAAAGAAAACAAAACCCATCCTATGAATATANGGAAATTCTGGAAAAAATGCTTGAATAAAAATAGACATTAAAACAGAAAGTATTGCTGCAACTAATACAGATAAGGTTGTGGCTTTCTTCCAAAATAAAGCAACTAAAAATATAACTAATATTCCAGGCGTAAATAATCCAGTAAAATTCTGGATATATTGAAATATCTGATCTGAATTTCCAAGTATTGGTTTTGCCATCACAAGTGCAATCAACATAGATACAACTACAGCACTTCTTCCAATGAANATAAGTGATTGTTGTGATATTTCATTTTTTGAAAAAGATCTACATATATCCATAGTAAATATTGTGCTAATACTATTAGTCATTGATGCAAGAGATGAAACAATAGCTGCGATTAAAGCAGCAAATGTTAATCCTAGTAATCCACTTGGTAATAATTCAATCATCATTGTTGGGTATGCCTGATCAGTTTTTTCTAAGACAGGGAATAACATTGCAGCACATATTCCTGGAAGAACAATTACTAGCGGCATTAGAAGTTTTAAATAAGCTGCAAACATTACACCTTTTTGTGCCTCTTTTAATGACTTTGCACCAAGAGCTCTTTGGGTAATGTATTGATTGAACCCCCAATAAGCGAAATGTCCAATCCAGACTCCAGCTCCAATTAATATCCAAATACCAGGTAAATTATTATAAGAAGGATTATCAGGAGATAAAATCATGTCAAACTTTTCAGGCATTTGTTGATAAACTTGAATCAAGCCCTCTGTTATATAGCCATTACCAATTTTTGTTAAGGCAATATATGAAACTGCTAATCCTCCAAAGATCAAAAGTACTACCTGGACTATGTCTGTCATTGCTACAGCCTTTAATCCACCTGATAGAGAATATGCAAGAGATAGAACTGCTAACAAGATCATTCCATTAACTAAAGATAGGCCTGTTAAAGTATTAATTGCTATTGAGCCAAGCCAAAGTACTGCAGTAAGATTTACAAAAATATAAACCGTTAACCAGAAAAAAGATAAAACCAAACTAACTCTCTTATCAAATCTTTGTTCTAAAAATTGAGGCATTGTATAAATTTGCTTCTCCAGGAAAAGTGGTAAGAAGTATTTAGCCATTACAATAAGTGCTATTGCAGCAGTTAATTCCCATACTGCAATCGCCATACCTACTACAAATCCTTGNCCTGACATACCAATTATTTGTTCAGCAGATATATTTGCNGCAATCAAGGAGGCACCAATTGCCCACCAAGGAAGAGATCTTCCAGCTAAAAAATAATCTTCAGCGCTTCTTTCATGACCAACTTTTTTTCTTGAAACATATGTNGCTAATGAAATAAGTCCAACACAGTAAAAACCTATAATTACCCAATCTAAAGTATTAAACATATATTCTCTTGAATTTTAAAAAGCATATTGTAACAACAAATAAAATATTTAAGACAAAAAAATAAATACTTGTTCTATTGCTTTTATACCAACTGATTTATATTTTAATTAATAAGATTTTTCCAAAAATTNGATATCAGAAANGCCACTGATTAAGTGATTTAAAAANTTAACAGCATATACCCCATTAATAACTCTATGATCATAAGATAATGACATAGGAAGATATTTTTTTGAGTATGGTGTTGATCTATTTAATTTAACAATATCATGTATTTTTGATAAGCCAAGAATTCCAACTTCTGGTGGATTGATAATAGGAGTGAAAAACCTTCCTCCAAATCCACCTAATGAAGAAATTGTAAAGGTTGCGCCAGACATCATGTCTTTTGTTATTCTTCTTTTTTTTGCAAGTTCTGATAATTTGGTAATCTCAATCGAAATTTCTGATATAGATTTTTCATTAGCATTCTTAATATTTGGAACTATAAGNCCATCATCTGTATCAATAGCAATACCAATATTAAAATAATCCTTATAAATAATTAATTCTTTATCATTTGAAAGTGATGAATTCATTTCAGGAAAATGTTTTAAACTTTCTGCTGTAGATTTAACAATATATGCTAATGGAGAAATTTTAACTTTATGTTTTTTATTAAGTTTTAAACGAAGTTCTAATAAATCTGAAATATCAGCCTCATCATGTTGAGTTACATGAGGGATGTTAACCCATGAAGAATGTAAATTATCTAAAGCTGTCTTTTTAAATTTGGTTAGCTTTTCTTCTTTAATGCTACCCCATATAGAAAAATCAATATTTGGTTTTGAAGAAACANTATTATTAGCAGATGTATTGTTAAGAATATTTTTAACATAATTATGTAAGTCTTCCTTAAGAATTCTATTGCTTGGGCCTGATCCTGTAATTTGATTTAAATCAATACCAAACTCTCTGGCCAATTTCCTAGTAGCTGGGCCAGAATGTATTGAAGTATTTTTCTTTTTATTGAAATTCTTTTTCTCTTTATATGAAATTTCTTGATCAATATTATTTTCATCAGGGACTAATTCTTCTTTTTTATCTTTTAAATCATTTGATTTGATGTCATCTTTAGCAGTTGATGGGTCTATTTTAATTTCTAAGAAAGGCATACCTATTTTTACCTTATCACCTTCTTTTAATAAAACTTTATGAATAAATCCATTCACTGAGGCTGGAATTTCCATAGCTGCTTTATCTGTCTCAAGAACAATTATTGGTTCCTCTTTATCTACTAATTGCCCTTCCTTTACACAAACCTCAATAACCTCAACATCATCAAATTCTCCAAAATCAGGTAAGTTTATAATTTGTATGTCTGCCATCAAACCTCCCAAGGATTTGGTTTGCTAGGATCAATATTTAGATCCTTATAAATTTTTTTAATTTTTTCTTCAGAAATTAAATTCTTCTTAAAAAGTGAGTATATTGCAGCTCTTGAGATACTGAGATCATTTACTTCAAAAAATTCCCTTAAATTTTTTCTTGAATCACTTCTTCCATAACCATCAGTCCCTAGGGTTGTATAATCGTTATGTATATATGGCCTTATCTGTTCTGCATATGCTCTCATGTAATCAGANGCTGCGATAACAGGGATGTCTTCATNAGCAAAGCATTCTTCAACGTATGTTAATTTAGTATTTAATGGATCTAATTGATTTATTCTTTCTATTTCCATGCCATTTTTTCTTAACAGATTAAAGCTGGTAACGCTCCATATTTCTGATTCAATATCATATTTTTTAAGAATATCAGATGCCTTTAATGCCTCATTTAATATAGCGCCAGAACCTAATAAACGTATTTTTGGTTTATCAGAGCTTTGAATTTTATACATACCTTTGATAATTCCTTCCTCACTACCTTTTGGCATTTCAGGATGATGATAAGTTTCATTCATAGTTGTTATGTAATAAAAATAGTTTTTTTGATCTACATACATTTTTTTAATACCNTCTTGTAAAATTACAGCCACTTCATAGCTATATGCAGGATCATAAGAAAGACAATTTGGAATAGTTGAAGAAAGTATATGACTGTGTCCATCTTGATGTTGTAACCCCTCCCCATTAAGTGTTGTTCTTCCAGAGGTTGCTCCAATTAAAAAGCCTCTAGCTTGGGCATCACCTGCAGCCCAAGACAAATCATGAACTCTTTGAAATCCAAACATTGAATAAAATAAATAAAAAGGAATCATAGGGAGNTCATAATTACTATATGCTGTTGCAAGAGCAGTCCAAGCACTAAAAGCTCCTGCCTCTGTAATCCCTTCTTCTAGCATGACACCATCTTTAGATTCTTTATACCACATAACTTTATCTGCATCTTCTGGTTCATATTTTTGACCTTGAGACGAATATATACCAACCTGTCTAAATAGCGCCTCCATGCCAAAAGTTCTTGCTTCATCTGGAACAATTGGAACAACTCTTTCTCCAATATTATTATCTTTTAATAAATCTGTAATTATTCTCACAATTGCCATGGTAGTAGAAATTTTTCTATCACCGCTTGATTGATATAATTTTTCAAATATTTTTTTATTTGGCATTTTTAAAATTTCTGAAGACATTCTCCTTCTTGGAATAAACCCTCCTAATGCTTTTCTAGTTTTTTTTAAATATTGAATTTCTGGAGAATCTTCTGGTGGTCTAACATAAGGTAATTTTTCTATCTCGGAATCTGAAATTGGAATATCAAATTTATCTCTAAAAGATTTAATATTTTCTAACGATAGTTTTTTTACTTGATGTGTTGTGTTATCAGCTTCTCTAGAGCCAGTTCCATATCCCTTAGTTGTTAAAGCTAATATAACTGTTGGGGCACCCTTTGAGTTAACTGCTTTATGATATGCAGCATATACCTTATAAGGATCATGACCACCTCTATTAAGNCTGTAAATATCTTCATCACTTAAATCCTTAACCATCTCTAATACCGATGGATCTCTAGCAAAAAAATTTTTTCTTGTATAAGCCCCACCTTTAGCTTTGAAATTTTGAAGCTCTCCATCTACTACTGCATCCATTATTTCTTGAAGTTTGCCCTCAGTATCTTTTTCAATAATTGGGTCCCAGAACCTCCCCCATACNACCTTAATTACATTCCAGCCTTCGCCTCTAAATGCTCCTTCAAGCTCTTGGATAATTTTTCCATTTCCTCTGACAGGACCATCAAGTCTTTGTAAATTACAATTTACAACAAATATTAAATTTTCTAACTGTTCTCTTCCCGCTAAACCAATAGCACCCTTTGATTCGGGTTCATCCATCTCACCATCACCACAAAATACCCAAACTTTTCTNTCATTTCTTGGNACTAAACCTCTNGCTGATAAATANCTCATAACATGNGCTTGATATATTCCTAAAATTGGTCNCAATCCCATTGAGACTACTGGAAATTGCCAATAATCTGGCATCAACCAAGGATGAGGATATGATGATAATCCTGGTTTAGTAACTTCTCTTCTGAAATTATCTAAATCCTCTTCATTTAAATAACCCTCCAAATAACTTCTTGCATATATACCTGGAGAACAATGTCCCTGAAAATAAACCATATCTTCAAGATGGTTGTCTGATCCTCTAAAAAAATAATTAAAGCCAACATCATATAATGTGGCTGCTGAAGAAAAAGTAGAAATATGTCCACCTAATTCGTCATCATTCTTATTTGCTCTTAAAACCATAACAAGCGCATTCCACCTTATCAAAGATCTTATTCTTCTTTCCATAAGTAAATCGCCAGGCATTTTGGCTTCATCTTTAACCGAAATAGAATTTTTGAATGGAGTTGTTAAATTATAAGAAGGTACGGCTCCTTCTTGATTTAGCCTTTCTGCAACTCTAGTTAAAAGATAGGAGGCTCTTTCTAAGCCCTCTTCTTCAAGAACGCTATTTATGGCATCAATCCATTCTGATGTTTCAACTGGATCTATATCTTTTGGTGGCAATTCATCTCCAATATTAATTAATTCTACAATAAATTTTAAATTATTTAAGAAAATAAAATATATTGGATATTTTAGGCAAAAAAAAACAGAGTCTAGCTCTGTTTCTTTAAGTCGAGGTCCTTAGGGGTCTAAAGTGAGATTTTCTTTAGCTCCTTGAATACTTTCTCTTGTATTCTTGGTGGATTTATAAGCTATTTTTTATCATCGACTCTTATAAATGCTTTCACCCTTTGGTCTCTTCCTTTAATTTTTCTCTAGGTTTTCCGTCTGCAGTTGGTCACTAGTCGAAAATTATTGGTAAGGTTTATATTACTCCAAAATTAATTCTTGTCAACACTTTTTTTAAAAAAAAATTACTTTTTTTTATGCCAAATATTTTAGTAGTATTTTTCATATTTTATATGTTTAATATATATTGAAATATGCAAACATTTTTACCAAAAAAACCGCCGATAAATTCTTATAACACTAGATCTAAATCTTTAGATTTACTTCAAAATATCGCAGCACAACTTCCTAAATTACTTTTAACTAACCAGGTTCAATCAAAGATTAATAAACTAAAAAAAAATGACCTTTCAGTAGATATTCTAATAAA
>NZRW01000054.1 GCA_002701185.1 Fidelibacterota bacterium | reverse complement strand
TATAATCAATGGTCTTTAGAACAAGATCCTATTGGTGATATTAGTGGAGATGGTAACCTTGATATTTTAGATATTATCATCATTATTGATTTTATATTAGAAGAAATATTTGATATAAATGGCGATATGAATTTTGATGGAGGACTTAATATCCAAGATATAGTTTTAATTCTGAATTTTATTTTAGGGAGATAAATGATGGTTATAATAATTAAATTAATTTTGTTTGTGACTTTATTAAATGCTCAGCCAAATATTGATTGGTTTACTAGTTATAATGGAACAGGTGAAGAGTCACATGGACACTTTATAATAAAGTGTAGTGATGGTGGTTTTTTACAAATAGGTGAAACTAATTTTTTACCAAACTCAAAAATATTAGTTGTTAAAACTAATTCAGATGGTCAATTCATATGGAATAAAGAAATTAATTCAGGGGGCCACAACTTAGGAAACAGTGCAATTGAGATTGATGATGGATATTTGATTAGTGGTAGTTTAAATAGAAATAGCGCTTTAATAAAACTCAATAAAGAATCTGGTGATGTAATATGGAGTAGAACTTTTAATAATGGAGGTACAGATGCTTTTGAACATGCAGCTTGGACTCCTAGCGGTATTGTTGCAGTAGGTTACAGATATGCTCAAGATTCTAATAATACTTTTTATGCAGAAGGCCAAGGTTATATGATGTTTTTAGATTATGATGGAAATGAAATAAGTAGCCTAAATATAAATCAATATATTTCACAAGCATATAGAATAAAATATATAAACAATCACTTAATAATATCTGGACTAACTGAAGAAGCGCTTGATTTCAAGGCTATTAAAATGACTTTAGATGGAACCGTTGTTTGGGATAATGAATATGGTGGAAATAGTTATGACCACTGTTTTGGGATGGATGTAAGTCAAGATGGTAGTATTTTCTTAGCAGGTCATACTTTGTCAGGTACAGAGAATTGGGACACATACACTATGAAATTAGATTTTGATGGAAATTTAATTTGGGATAGAAAAGTTGGGAATCCAAGAGGATTTAATCCGCAATACATTCATGATGAAGCTTGGGGTATTAAAGCTACAAACGATGGTGGATGCGTAACAATTGCTGGTACTGGTGATGAATATGCATACTCAGAATGTAATGGAAATGATTGTTCAGATGTATGGAACGCATATTTAATTAAATTTGATGGTCAAGGAAATATGGATTGGCAGACAACTTTTTCTTCATTGGATGTATCAAATCAAAATTATGATTGGGCTGGAGAAGACATTGATTTAACTGATGATGGTGGAGCCATCATAGCTGTAGATAATGGACGATTTGGTTTTTTAAAAATAAGCAATGTTCAAAATTTATTAAATGGAGATCTAAATAATGATAATACATTAAATGTTCTTGATGTGGTTTTAATGGTAAATATTATTCTAGATGATAGTACGTATTTGCCAGATGCCGATTTAAATCTTGATGGTGCAATTAATGTTTTAGATGTAATCAATCTTATAAATTTAATTTTAGATAGATGATTTTAGAGTTTAAAAATATTGTAAAAAGTTATAATCAAGTTGAAGCATTGAAAGATATTTCATTTTCAATACCTGAAAATTCAATTTTTGGAATACTAGGTGCTAATGGAAGTGGAAAATCAACTTTTATGAAAATTTTACCAGGCTTAATCTATGATTGGAGTGGTAAGATTTTTTATAAAGAAAAACTTATCCAAAAAAATGATATGATTTTAAAACAAGAATTTGGATATCTTATTGAAGCACCAACTTTTTATGAATATTTAAGTGCTAAGAAAAATTTAGAAATTTTAGCAAGAATATCGAATGTAAATTCTTCAAGAATTGATGAGGTTTTGGAATTAGTTGAGTTAAGTCATCGATCAAAAGATAAAGTGAGTGCTTATTCTTATGGAATGAAGCAAAGACTTGGAATTGCTCAAGCACTTCTTCACAATCCAAAGATTCTCATATTAGATGAACCAAATAATGGATTGGATCCAAATGGTATTAATGATATGATTAGATTGATTAAAAATCTTAAAATGCAGGGTAAAACAATTTGTCTTAGTACTCATAACTTAAAAGATGTAGAAGAGCTCTGTACAGATTTTACAGTATTTAAAGATGGTTTTTGTTCCAATTCAGTTTCTTTAAATAGTCAGCTAAACAAAAGTAAAAAATGGATTATTACAGTTAAAAATCCAGAGCTTGTAATTGATAAAATAAATCAAAGTGACGAATTTTCATATATTAGTTCATTTAACAATAATATTATAATTGAGACAAACTCAAAAAATACTATTAAGTCTTTAAATGTCGTTTTAGAAAANGAGGAAATATATAAAATAAGTAAAGATTCAAATTTGATTGAATATTTTTAATATGATAAACCTATTTTACAACGAATTAATAAAAGCATTATATAAAAGAAGAACATATATTAGTTTTATATTAATTACNCTTCTTATACCTGTTGTTGTATATGCTATTGATTATGGTGCGGTATCTCTTGAAACCAAAATTTATGGGCAAATGCAGGACTCTTTTATTTTTATAGGCTCTATTATCAATGGGTACCTTTCAGCATATTTAATCATTGCAATTTTAATTACTCATATGCCCTTTTTATCTACAATCATTCCATCAGAGATTATATCTGGTGAATATTCTAAGGGTACATTTAGAATATATTTAACTAGAGCTATACTAAGAAGAAATGTATTTATATCTAAAGTATTAGTCGTTTTCNTATATACAACTTTAATGATGTTTTACTTCTTTTCATTTAGCTTGTTTGTATCATATTTAATCTTAGGTGATGGTGAATTAATTGTGTTTCATAGGGGTATATTATTACTATCAGAGGATGATATAATTTGGAGATTCTTTCTAGGTTTTGTCTTTTCAAATTTAGTAATGATAACCGTTTCNTCTTTNTGTTTATTCTTTTCATCTTTTTCTAAAAATAGTGTTACTCCAATTATATCTACAATTAGTATAGTATTTATTGGATCTGCAATTTCATTTATTCCTATTGATATCTTTGAAATGATTGATCCGTATCTTTTTACTGGCTATATAGATATTTTCTTATTNGCATTTCATTATCCAATACCAACCAANATATTTTTTAACTGTTTTTTAGTGTGTTTCATTTGGAGTTCATTATTTATTTTGGCGGCATATTATAATTTCACAAATAGGGATATTTTAGAATGATTTTGATTAAAATTTTTTTTATAACAATACTTNTAGGTACTGGTCTTAATTCAAGTAAATCTTTTGAAGATTATTGTATTGGTAAAACAAATGAACAATTTAATCTTATAAACGATTATAAAGTTGATATGGTTATTAGACTAGAAATTCCAGCTTTTAGAATGCCTAAAAAAAAATATAAAGTTTTCTATAAAAAGCCAAATCAGATAAAAGTAAAAGCAAAGGGATTTGGTATTTTACCTAAAACGGGTTTATTTACTTCCCCAAATGATAATTTTGATAATTTAAAAAACATTAAGATTTCAAATTTTAAAGATGATATAAATATTAATGATATTATTATAGTTGGAGATTTAATTGTTGATAGTTTAAAGTTAGAAATGCCAAATGAATATTCTAGAATTACTTTTGACCCAAAAGTAGAAGTAAAAATAGATACATCTAAGTGGGTTATTAAAAATGTAACTACAAAACTTGATACACTAAAACTATTTCAAATAAATAATTTTTACCAAGATTTTGGTGATTATTATATGCCTAAGCAATCTGTTGTTAAATACTATATCAAAGATAAAAAACTTTTTAACTGGTTAAACAAAGATGCAAGTAACATTATTGGACAAGATGCTTCTCTTATGTCTAATAATTCTATAGTTGAAGGAACTATTACAGTTGATTATAAAAACTATATTATTAATAAGGGTATTGATGATAAAGTTTTTGATTAGTTGCTAATTCGCAATTNTGTAACTATTTGTAAATATACTAAACACAATATCAATTAATTCTTAGTTTAACATATCTAAAAACTAGGAGATTTCTGTGAGAAAATTATTTTTAACTTCAATTTTACTTTCTATATCTATTTTAAATGCTGAGTGTAGCGATTTAAATGAGGCTGATTGTTTATATTGGTCTTATTACTGNGAATGGAATGAAGANACNAANNAATGTCAAGAAATTGGCGGAGGCGGAGGTGGAGGTGAAGCTGACGGTCCTTATGATTATCAAATAATTACAGAATCTGATGGTTTAAGAAATGGNCCTGATTATTTAGATGGAAGAATATATTATCCCATAGATGGNGATNTTGGTGTNCAANTNCCACTTAAATCTATAATATTTACTCCNGGNTTTGGTGGNGGAAGTACTTCAATGNCAAGCTGGGCTCAATATTTTGCTTCATANGGTTTCTTAGCAATGATTATAGGTCCTAATGATGAAATTAATGATTCACATCAAATGAGAGCTGAAGGATTAATAGATGCAATTGAAACAATTAAGCAAGAAAATGAAAGATTAGGTTCTCCTTTATATGAATNAATTGATCCAATGAATTTTATTGTGNCAGGTTATTCAATGGGNGGAGGAGCCTCACAAATTGCACTTACACTTGATCACCCTCATGTTGAGTCTATAGTATCTGGTATAGCTTTAAATCCAACTATACTTATTGAGGATTGTGATTTATGTCCAAATTCTGATTATTGTATATGTTTAGTTCCTGAAATGTTAGTTCACGATATTCCAACATTTGTTGTAGCTGGTCAATTTGANTTAAATGAACTCCCTGATTATGATGGCTTGCTTGGGCAAGATATTTATTANAATACACCTGAGACTACAACCAAAATGTTATTTGAAGTATCTGGAGGTGGTCATGGTTCAGCTTATGAATCACAAGCTATAGAAAAAGCTCTGCAATGGGCACAATTTCATTTAATGAATGATACTGAAATCTGTGAAACATTAATTGAAGAACCAAGTTCTGCTTCACAATTTCTAACTACACTTACATGCAATCAGGAATTACCTGGAGATATTAATGGTGATACTACAGTAAATGTACAAGATGTTATATTAACTGTAAACTTTATTTTGCAAAACCAGTATGATAGTTCTGCTGATTTAAATGGTGATGGTGGTGTTAATGTTCAAGATGTGATTTTAATTATGAACATTATTTTAGCAGGTTAAAGAAATCTAGATCCGTCTTCTTCAATCAATTCAATAGGAAAGGGATTGAAGAAGCTCTGGTTCATAAGATACTCATTTTCAAATCTTACAATCCATGAATANAGGATATTGTTTATTCCAGATATAGGAATTTTTCTTTGTCTGTATAGTTCTAGTTTTTCAAGAAATAATTTTTTTTCAGAAGAAGATAAGTACTTTTTGAAATAGCCCATNACATGTGTTTGGGTATTTATATTAGCTTTATATCTAGATTTTTTAGTGAATAACTTTAAAAGTTCAGCATAGTATANATTATTTATTTTATCAAAGCTAAATCTATCATTATTAGCCGCAATCTTTCCCATTTTCCTCATTAAAGTTTGGTTGTATGACATAAAAAGATATTTATTNTTTGCATGATATTTATATAAGGAATCAAAATCTTTAACATTTCTATAATTAGCAATAGTAAATATAGAAGTAAAAAAATGTTCTCGAAGCATATGATTATTTAACCTTTTTTCTTCTTCTATAGGATGATTGGGNAATGATTTTATTACCTGTTCTGCAAATAGTCCATTACCTTTNCCTAGCGGAGCTGGATGTTTTTTTTGAAAAATTTTAGTACTTTTAACACCACATGATGGTGATGCAGATTTTAAAATAAAGCCATCCACTTGTTTAATTTTTGAAACATAATTTTTGCTAAACTTATTCATATCTTTAGCAAAATCAATTCCAGTTTCAGATTGAAGAAGAATAGTATTTTCTCCATCTTTAATAATTCTAATTGGTTTTCGAGGCGTTCCCATACCAATTTCAACTTCGGGACATACAGTTGTAAATTCTATAAAGTCTTTAAGTTTTTTTATATATTTATTAGTTATAAGTTGCCCATCATATCTACATGCATCATGTTCAAGACATTTACTTACTACTATTTTTGGCTTATTAAAATTCATTAAAATATTTTATAATTTTTGTAAAATTAATTATAATAATTTAAGTTTAAATATGAAATATATTTCTAAAATAATTTTTACGTTCATTTCTATTAATTATTTACTAGGTCATGGAGTTTCAGAATCAACTGCAAGTGCTATGTCTAATGCTAATTTAATGGACTTTATTTATTTTGGCGGTGAGCACATGGTCACTGGTTATGATCATATTTTATTTTTAATTGGTGTCTTGTTTTTCTTAACTAATTATTTTGATATATTAAAATTTATCACTGCATTTACTATTGCACATTGTCTTACATTAATTTTTGCAACCTATTTCCAAATTACAGCCAATGCTTACTTAATTGATGCTGTCATTGCTTTTAGTGTAATTTATAAAGGTTTTGAAAATTTAGATGGATTCAAAAAAATATTTTCAACTCATGCACCTAATTTATTATTGATGGTATTTATATTTGGTCTCATACATGGTTTTGGTCTATCTACAAAACTTCAAGAAGTAGCGTTAGCATCTAATATTAATTTATCTGTTGCACAGATATTATCTTTTAATGTTGGAGTTGAGTTTGGTCAAATCATTGTTTTACTTATCCTATATCCAATTTTATCTTTGNTAAGAGGTGATTATTTTAATCTTGTTTCAAAAGTAACAAATTGGTCTCTTATAGTGTTAGGCTTTGCACTACTTGTTATGCAGCTTAATGGTTTCTTTCATGATATATCTCATGATAATCATATAGATGAGATTCATCATGAAGATCATCATCATGATCAAATCATNATCACCATCATTAATATCTTCTAAAAATCCTCACATTTTATATTTAATGAATATGTGCTGAGTATCACATTATTTTGTTATTAATTGATTTAGATTAGCAAGATTTAAATTATTCTTAAAAATAACGTAATTAGTCTTTGACTTTATGCTATACAATTATTTAATTTCAAGTCTACAAACCACAACAAATAATTATGGGAGGAGAACCGTAATGAGTAATCGTTTATTTAAACATTTTCCAATGTTTATATTAATTTTTAATTTTTTATTAGCTGATGTATTTATGACTGAGATAACAGATCCTCAGAATTCATCTGATGTAGGTAGATATGTTGAGCTATATAACAGTGGCACNTCAGCTGTTGATTTATCAACAGGATGGGCTATTCAAAGATGGACAAATGGTAATTCAGATCCTCAAACAGCTGTTTCATTAACTGGAACAATTGCTCCGGGTGNATTTTANATCATTTGTAATAATGCAGCAAAATTTGAAGCTACATGGCCTGATTTGACATGTGATCAAAATATAGGTACAGGTGGTGCNGCTGACTCAAATGGTGATGATAACATGGCATTATTATTTGATGGTAGTATTGTTGACATGTTTGGTGTAGCTGGTGAAGATGGAACTGGAACTGCACATGAATTTGAAGATGGAAGAGCAGAAAGAGCATCTGATAATAATTCAGCATCAGCCACATGGGATGCTGCTGGATGGAATATTGACAATGATTCAGGTGGTGGTGATGGACCTCAATATGGTCCAGATGATTTTGATCCTAAATCTTGGATTGGTGTTAGTACTGATGAAGTAGTAACATGTCAAGATACAGCTGCATGTAACTATGGAGCAGAAGCTAGTTGTTTATATGATGACTGTGCTGGTGTTTGCGGTGGTACAGCAGAGGTAGATGATTGTGGAGTATGTGATGGTGATGATACATCATGCGTAGTCAATGTAACTTTTTCTGTTGATATGAATATTGAAGGTGCTTCTGGTGATGTAAAAGTTCGTACATCTACTATAGATGGAAACTATTCACCAAGTGACTGGTTTGTAATGGATGATAGTGATAATGATTTAGTATTTACTTACACTATGTCTTTATTAAGTGGAAAAACTTATGGATATAATTTTAATGATGGTGGTTACGAAAGTGGATCAGATTTAGGTGATTGTGCTGGTGGAAATTATGGTAATGATAGATTTGTAACGACTACTGATAGCGATGTTGTTTTAGATACAGTTTGCTGGGAATCTTGTGATGCTTGTCCATCTGAAATTTCAGGTTGTACAAGTCCATATGCTGAAAACTATAATGCAGATGCAAATGTAGATGACGGTTCATGTATCTACCCTGCTACAGAGAATTTATTCTTTTCAGAATATGCTGAAGGTTCTTCAAATAATAAATATTTAGAAATCTACAATGCTGAAGATACAGCTGTAGATCTTGGTGGATATTCATTGTCAAGCTGTTCTAATGGATGTAATACTCCTGGAGAATGGGATTATGCTGATAATGTAACATTTTCTGCAACAATAGCTGCAGGTGATGTATACGTAGTATGTCATGGATCTGCTTCTGATGAAATTCAAGCAGAGTGCGATCAAACATTTACATATCTTTCTAATGGTGATGATGTTTTTGCTCTTACTCAGCTTGGTAGCGGTTTAGTTCTTGATGTAGTAGGTTTAGTAGGAGAAGATCCAGGTGCTGGATGGGATGTAGCTGGTGTTGATGATGCTACTAAAGACCATACACTTGTTAGAAAATCTTCAGTAACGTCAGGAAATCCATTATGGCTTGATAATCCTGATACAGGTGAGCAAGGCTCAGCTGGTGATGATGCTGATGATTCAGAATGGGTAGTATTTGATCAAAATACATGGGATTATTTAGGTTCACATCCTCATACAATTACATTTGATTGTGCTGGCGTTCCAAATGGTGATGCTGTTTTAGATGAATGTGGCGTTTGTAATGGAAGTGGTATAGCCGATGGTGCTTGTGATTGTTCTGGAAATACACTTGATTGTGCTGGCGTATGTGGTGGTACATCAACTGAAGATAGTTTAGGTGTTTGTGGTGGTGATGGCACTATTCAAGGTGCTATTGACAACGCTGTTGATGGAGATACTGTAAATGTTCCTGATGGAACTTATACAGAGTCTATTTTAATCAATAAATCAATTAATCTTAGTTGTGCTGGATCTTGTTTGATTGATGCAAGAGGAGTTGATGCAAGAGCAGTTGTTATTGAAGCAACATCTGCAACTCTTAATGGATTTGATATTGTTGGTGATTCTACAATGTATGCAGGTGTTATTGTAACACCAGCTTGCGTAGGTGTTACAGTTTCTAACAATACTATTTATGGTATGAGTATGCCTAATCCAAATAACACATCTCCGCTTTCTTATGGTATTTTAACCTATGGATATTCAAGTAGTGAGATGCCATTAAATTCAACATTTACAGGCAATACAATTTATGGTGTTGCTGGTTCAGCTATTTCGTTAGGTGACAATACATGGGGTACAGTTATATCAGGAAATAGTTTTTCTAATATAATTCCAGTTGAATTACTAGGTCAGCAATTTAGTGCTGGTGTTCAAGGTCAATTTGCAGGAGAGGTAACTGTTTCTGGTAATGCGATGGAAAATTTAATTGTTGGTTCAAATTTACCATTTTCACAAGGTACAGTAAGTGGCAATACTTATACAAATGTTGGGTCATATCTTGCAACAACTTCACCAAGTCAAATTACATTTGGTGATTCAGTTGATTACTGGATGGCTCAAACTACTTTCGGTGATTTTGTATTTATCTCATATTCAAGTAGTTTAGAATTAGCTATTCTAGTTGCTGATGATGGTTCGACAATCGAAGCTAGTGATGGATCACTAATTGTTCAAGATTGTTCAGGAGCATGGGGTGGTGATGCTGTAGATGCAGANGCTGACGGTGTNTGTGATGATGTTGATGATTGTGTAGGTACCATTGATTGTGAAGGAGTATGTAATGGTTCTGCTGTTGAAGATGCATGTGGAATATGTGGTGGTGATGGCACATG
>NZRW01000053.1 GCA_002701185.1 Fidelibacterota bacterium | reverse complement strand
GCACCTTTATCTGATACTTCAAGAATGTTTGTAGTTATTTTTTTTCCAGTTTCATATTCTTCAACAATATTACTCCATGGATTTTCTGTAACTTGCTTAATACCTAACGAAAGTTTATGCTCTTTATTTGATAAATCTAAAATTTTGATTTTTACTTGATCACCTTTATTTAATACATCCTTTGGATGTTTTACAATCTCAGTCCATGACATATCAGATATATGCACCAAACCATCAACACCTTCTTCTAATTGTACAAAAGCGCCATATTGAGTTAAATTTTTAACAATACCTTCATGAATACTATCAACTTCATATTTTTCTTCAATTTTATCCCATGGATTTTCTTGCAATTGTTTAATACCCAAAGATATTTTCTTTTCATCACTTTCTACGGTTAAAACTTTGGCCTCAAGAGTATCTCCAATTTTGAATAAATCTGTAGGATGTTTAATATGGCGAGTCCATGACATTTCTGAAACATGAACTAATCCTTCTACACCCTCTTCTAATTCTACAAATGCACCATATTTCATCATATTCACCACTTTACCTTTTACAGTTGAATTGATTGGGTATTTTTCTTCAATACCATCCCATGGTTCACTTTGTAGTTGTTTTAAACCTAATGATACCCTAACAGTCTCTGGATCATAATCAATTATTTTGACTTGAATTGTTTCACCTACAGCTAACTTTTCAGAAGGATGATTTATTCTTCCCCAAGTTATATCTGTAATATGAAGCAACCCATCAATACCACCCAAATCAATAAATGCACCAAAGTCAGTAATGTTTTTAACTGTCCCTTCAAGGATATCACCAACTTTTAATTTTTCCATTATTTCTTTTCTTCTATCATCTAAATCATTAGCTAAAATTTCTTTTCTTGATAAAACTATGTTTTGTCTTAATTCATTAAATTTAACAATTTTGAACTCACTCTCCATACCAACGTATTCATCAAAATTAGTTATTGGTTTAATATCAATNTGAGAACCTGGNAAAAANCCNTGNACTGGATCTAAATCAACAATCATTCCACCNTTNATTCTTCGAACAATTTTACCNGTAATNATTTCTGANTTNTCAAATTGCTCNCTAAGTTTATCCCANTTNAACATAAATTCAGCNTTTTCTCTAGANAGTATGAGNTTNCCTTTTCNATCTTCAAATGATATTATAAAAACNTCAACNTTTTCNCCTACNANAGNAACAGTAGAATGAAATTCGCTTTTAGAAATAATACCTTCTGATTTAAAACCTATATCTACAAATACATCACGATCAGTAACTCTAACAATAGTACCCTGAACAACATCTTTTTCTTTTTTATCTAAACCNGATTCATANANTTCACTANTATCATTTGATTGNGATTCNACTATGTTATCAAGNTCATCANANTCNTATTGNTTTATATTAATGATAGATTTATCTAAATAATCNATCAATTTATTTTTCGTAGAAGCTTTTTTTGTTGATATACTTTCTTCTTTATGGTCATCTACAACAATATCNTTAGTTGCAGTATTTTCAGAATTTTCTTCAACTGTAGACTCTTCTATTTGATTTTCTATTTCTTGTTCTTGGTTATCTTTTAAGTTATCTTTGTTATCGTTTATCATTTTTAGTTAAATACCTCTCAGTACCTATAGTTTAGTTATTAGTTATTATGTTAAAAAGTTTAATTACTTGCTCTTCAATGCTTAATGAAGTTGTATCAACAACATAAGCATCTTTGGGTTTTATCAAAGGTGAAATATTTCTATTTGAATCAATTTTATCACGCTCTAATAATAGTTTACACATATCATCAAGTGATTTATTTGCATTTGATAAATCTTTCATCCTTCTAGAAGCTCTTACATTTATATCTGCTTCAATGTAAAATTTATAATCAGCATTTGGAAACACATGCGAACCGATATCTCTACCCTCAATGACAATATCTTTATTTGAAGAAAACTCTCTTTGAATTTCAACCATTTTTTTTCTTACACTATATATTTCACTAACATTACTAACGTTTTTATTTATGAGTTCATCTCTAATAAGATTATTTACATTAGTATTTTGAACAAACACATTAAAACTGCTAGATCGATTCTCAATTTTTAAATTAATTTTATTTAAAGCTGAGGATACTTCATCAGAGTTAGTTAAATCGATTTTATTATCTAGAAAAAATAGTGTAACAGCTCTGTACATCGCTCCAGTATCTAGATATATAAAATCTAGTTTTTTTGCCAACAATCTTGCTGTTGTACTTTTACCTGAACCAGCTGGTCCATCTATAGCTATTATCATTATACTTTATACCCCATTACAAAAAGCCACGTAATATAGGAATAAGCCCTATAAAATTGAAAAGACTTTATTTAATTATTTGATTTAATTCATTTTTAGATAATTTTCTATATTTTCCAGGATTAATATTGTTAAGTTGAAAACCAGCAAAAAAATATCTATGTAATAGGGTAACTTTGGCTCCAAAATTAGAGAATATTTTTTTAATTTCTCTATTTTTACCTTCTGTTAATATTACATCCCATTCATAATTGTTACCTAATTGAGATGATTGATATATTTTAGCCCTAACTTTAGTGCCATCTTCTAATCTGCAACCATTTTTTACTTTTTTAATATCAGCAGATTCAATTTTACCTTTTGTTTTAACAAAATATTTTTTTTCTTTTTCATATTTAGGATGACTCAGTTGATTAGCTAAATCACCATCATTTGTTAAAAGAATAATACCTGTAGTATCTCTATCTAATCTACCAATAGTAAACAATCTTAAGTTTGTATCAATCAAATCAATAACTTTATTTCTATCATGAGTATCTTTTGAAGTACAAATATATCCCTTTGGTTTATTTAATAAATAAACAACCTTATCATCTTCAATATTAACATATTTTCCTTCACACATTACAATATCATCATCTAAAACTTGGTAACCAAAATTTGTTATAATATTACCATTTATAGATACTTTACTGTTTCTAATTAATTCATCACATTTTCTTCTTGAATCAACACCGCATCTTGCTAAAAATTTGTTTAATCTCATAATATTTTTATTTTAATATTTCCTTAATTTCACTATTNTTTTTAAGCTCNTCTANATCATTCAAACCAAATAAATCAAGAAAATTTGATGTAGTAACATAGTGGATTAACTTTTTTCCAGTTTTTTTAAATTTTTGAATTTTAATAATTTTATTATCTAATAACTTCTTTATCACTCCACTAGAATCAACCCCCCTAATTGATTCTATATCAATTCTAGAGATTGGTTGTTTGAATGCAACTATACTC
Organism: Fidelibacterota bacterium; assembly: GCA_002701185.1. Classification (GTDB taxonomy): domain Bacteria; phylum Fidelibacterota; class Marinisomatia; order SCGC-AAA003-L08; family D37C17; genus TMED6. The sequence goes on along the minus strand of NZRW01000053.1, from coordinate 4,905 downwards.
AAAACTTCTAGTGCTGCATTAGATAATTTGTATTTTTGATTATCATTATTTACAAAATCAATATATTTATGATATTCAGTATGAGTTCTAAATTGATAACCTGAATTAATATAATCAATGTATATGCCTTTATTTNATGATTTATATTCATTATTTAATGATTCTANNTATGATTCTATTTTTTTGTCACTTAGATCTGAATTAAGCATTTTTCGTATTGTTTTAGAACTAACTGANTCAGGACATGCTAATAAAATAGTNTCTATAATTAATTTCTCATTCATAATTAGTTATTATTATTTATTAAATAAATTTCATCATAGGATTTTTTTTGTTCAATTTTAATCCTACCATTTTTAATCATTTCGAGTAAAGCTATAAATGTACATACTAAATAAGCTTTACTATGATTGATCTTAAAAATTGAACTGAAAGCTAATTTTGTTTTATTTGTTATTTTTTTATTAATAATAGCAATTTGATCTTTGATGGAATATGATTCATTAACGACTTCATGTAGCTTATTATCAGGTATGTTTTGTATTAAATTTTCGAATGTTTTTATGAGTTTNTATAAATCTAAATCAACTATATCAATATTATCTTCAATATTGGACGAAGATTGTAAACTTTCATCAATGAGTGTCTTATGCTTTTTAAAATAATTTTCACCCATTTCTGATATTTTTCCACTAATCTCTTTAAATTTTTTATATTCTATCAACTTCAAAACCAAGTCTTGTCTTGGATCAATTATTTCTTCTTCTTCATTTATTTCTTGAGGCAAAAGCATCTTAGATTTTATTTTCATAAGAAGTGATGCCATATATATGAAATCTGCTCCAATTTCTATATTTTTATCATTTATATCATTTAAATAATTTAAAAAGTCATTGGTAATTTTTGATATTGGAATATCNTATATGTTTAGTTTATCTCTTTGAATGAAAAACAACAACAGATCTAGTGGACCTTCAAAATCGTCAATATTTATTTTATAGGACATATTTATCTAAGATTTTTAACTAAACCAATTTTTCTNTAAACCTTATCCAAAGTTTTGTATGCTTTATATCTTGCTTTTTCTGCACCTTTTTTCAATATTTCTTCAATATGACCTTTGTCTTTCATAAGTAAATCGTATTCTTTTTGAATTGGAGCTAAATAATCTACGAGTATATCACCTAAATCNTTTTTAAAATCTGAATACATCTTACCTTGATAATCATTTTCAATTTCAGAAATTGTTTTTCCAGTTACCACAGAATATATTGTTATAAGATTAGCTAAACCTTGCCTTTTTTCATCATAAACTATNTCCGTACCTGAATCTGTTACCGCTCTTTTAATTTTCTTNTTTANAATGTTAGGTTGATCTGTAAGAGATATTAGGTTATTTAAATTTTCATCTGATTTAGACATTTTTGCAGTTGGATTTTGAAGNCTCATTATTCTAGAACCTTGTTTTGGAATAAATGGTTCAGGAATTNTAAAAGTATCAGAATATTGATTATTAAATCTTGATGCTATATCACGAGTTAACTCAAGATGTTGTTTTTGGTCTTGACCTACTGGCACGAGGTCTGCCTGATATAGTAAAATATCAGCTGCCATTAAAACAGGATATGTAAATAATGCTGCATTAATATTAGAATCATGTTTTTTAGATTTATCTTTAAACTGAGTCATTCTATTTAATTCACCCATATATGTCAANCTATTTAAAACCCAAGAAAGCTCAGCATGTTGGCTAATATGTGATTGAATTGCTATAGTGCTTTTTTCAGGATTAATACCACATGCTATGTACTGAGCTGCAAATGANAAACATCTCGACCTTAACTCAGATGGTACCTGCTTAACAGATAAGGAATGTAAATCAACAATTANAAATATACTATCATAATCATTTTGCAATGTAACCCAATTTTTTATAGCACCTATATAATTTGCAATACACAAATTACCAGAAGGTTGTATACCAGATAATATAATCTTTTTTTTATCCATATTAATTTGTCTCTTTCATAAATAAATANGGTTTCCAAGAACTTTGAGCATTTGATAAATCANTTTGTAAATTGAACAATATAGAAGGTGCTTTAGGTTTTTTAATTAAATTCATGTCTAAGTCTTTTAACAACTTATTACCTTTTTTTGTATTACATGGTATACATGCAGCAACAAGATTTTCCCACGAATCACCACCGCCTTTATCCTTTGGAATAATATGATCTACAGTCATAAAATTAGCTTTAATATTACAATACTGACATGTGTGNGAATCNCGTTTAAGTATATTTTTTCTACTNAAAGGTATTCNTTTTTTATTAAACCTAACATAATCTTTTAATCTTANAACTGATGGGATTTGAATTGATAAATTTATAGAGTGGACCTGCTCTACATACTCTTCTAAAACTTCAACTTTATCAGTAAAGGATAATATAATTGCTCTTTTTGCATTAACAGTCATCAGAGGTTGATAACTTTGGTTTAACAATAAAACTTTCTTATTTAGAGATTCACTCATTAAATAATCCTTTTGTACACATAACAGCATGTAATTTATTATATAAATCTTTATTATCTTCTAAATTTTCAATTTTAACATTTCCCGAAGAATGAATTATATTTCCACCTCCGTAATATATACCAACATGATTAATAAGATTGTTATCAGCAAAAAACAATAAATCACCTTTTTCAATGCTTTTATAATTAATTTCAATAAGATTTTTATCTTTAATTTGTTGTGATGCATCCCTGGGTAATGAAATACCACACATTTTAAAAACTGTTTGAACAAATCCAGAACAATCAAAACCTAATGCGCTTTTACCACCCCATAAATAAGGTGTTCCTAAAAATGAATTGGCATAAGATATCAAAAAATTTACATCCTTTATCTTACTATCTAAATTTGACCAACTATTTGGTAAATCTTCTGCCTTGGTTGAAGTATAGAATTTATGAATCCAGCTTATATAATTATCCCACTGTTTAACTTTATACCAATTGTCATGAATCTCTAAAATTTTTAAATTTTCATTAATTAAAGCTTGAGTTACAAGTTCTGATTTAAATGTAGGTTCGCTATATAAATTTGCTACTAATGTTTTTACAACGCAGTTTTTGTTCATAGTTAATTAATTTTTAGAAATTTCCTTTTACCTACTTTTAATATACTTTCACTACCTTTACTTACATTAGTATTAAGATCTGAAATTTTCACATCATTAAGCTTTACTCCACCTTGCTTAATCATTCGTTTACCTTCACCTTTACTGGTTACCATTGCATGATTAAGCATAATATCTAGTAACTTGGAATCTTCTTCTAATGTAATTTCAGGTATATTATCAGGAATATCTTTTTTTATAAATAGATTATCAAAATCTTCTTCTGCTTTAAATGCTTTTTGCTTTGTATGATAAATTTCAACAATTTCTCTTGCTAATCTTCTTTTTAAATCTCTAGGATTAGCATTGCCTTTTTCAAAATCTAACTTTATTGTCTCAAAGTCTAAAACTCTAGTACAATATTCAAAATACTTAATTATTAAATCATCAGGAATAGATAAAGTTTTACCATACATATCTGATGGAGAATCTGAAAATCCAATGTAATTATCATATGATTTAGACATTTTTTCAACACCATCTGTACCCTCAATAAGTGGTGTCGTTATAATTACTTGTGGTTCTAAATTAGACTCTTTTTGTAAAGCCCTTCCCACTAATAAATTAAACTTCTGATCAGTTCCTCCAAGCTCAACATCTGAATTGATATGTACACTATCATAACCTTGCGCTAAAGGATATAAAAACTCATGTAAAGAAATTGGTTGGCCACCATTATATCTTTTGGTAAAATCATCCCTTTCAAGCATTCTTGCAACAGTATAATTTGATGCTAACTTGATAACATCACTAAAATTCATTTTTGACAACCAATCACCATTATGAACAATTTTTAATAATTTAGAATCAAGTATCATACCAGCTTGGTCCATATAAGATTTTGAGTTTTCAGACACTTCATCTTTTGTTAATTGTGGACGGGTTTTGTTTTGACCTGTTGGATCTCCAATCATTGCAGTAAAATTTCCAATCAATAAGATTGCAGTATGACCTAAATCTTGAAAATCCTTTAGTTTTCTAAGNACAACTGAATGACCCAAATGTAAATCAGGCCTACTTGGATCACAGCCTAATTTTATATTCAATGGTTTATTATTTTTTAATGATTTTTCTATTTTTTTTACTAATTCATTTTCTGGAATAATTTCTTCAGTTCCAACTTTTATTAAATCCATTTGCTCATTCAAATTAGGAAATTTACTCATTATAATTTATCCTTTAAATTTCTATCAATTCTTCTTTTTGTTTCCCTATCTTTTATATCACGTCTTTTATCCCACTTCTTTTTACCTTCACCAAGACCAAACTCTAATTTGGCCTTACCATTTTTCAAATATAATCGNAGAGGGACTAAAGTTTTACCNTTTTCATCNACCATTTTTTTTATCTTTATAATTTCACGCTTATGCATCAAAAGTTTTCTATCTGAATCAGGCTCATGAGATGCGTAACCAGCATTTTCATAATCACTTATATTCATACCAACAATATAAAGTTCATTACTATAAATTCTTACATATGCCTGCTTAATTGTAACTCTATTGTTTCTAATAGATTTTATTTCAGATCCAGTCAATACCATACCAGATTCATATTTATCTATGATACTGTAATCATGCGTGGCTTTTCTATTAGTAGCAACAACCTTTATTCCCATATGAATAATATAATATTAATGTGATTAAAAAAGGAATGTAATGTTTGATAAATTCTTGTGAAAAAAAAGGTTAAAATTCAGAAGAAGCTATAACTTCTATATCCC
>NZRW01000052.1 GCA_002701185.1 Fidelibacterota bacterium | reverse complement strand
TACAATGTTTTATATCTGAATAAAATAGGAAATCAGATTTTTGTTCAAGTACCAAAATCGTTAGCAAGAAAAACAGCAGTGCTAATAGATGGATTGATAATTGATGGTTTTGTTAATGGGGTTTCAAGTCTTTTTTACAAATCATCAAAAACCATTTCTGTAACACAATCAGGGTTGGTTAGAAATTATGTTGTATACTTTGGCTTTTTTCTACTTCTTCTAATCTCAATCTTTATAGCAACACCGTTGATTATATTATGAGTACTTTAATTTATACTCTATTGTTATTCCCACTATTTGGTTCTTTAATTATTTTTACTATGCCAAAGAATAGATCAGAATTATTTAGACCTATTGCACTTTTTGTAAGCATGATCCCATTTGGTCTTTGTTTATATTTATTTACAAATACAAAATCTAAAGGATCTTATATTGACATTGATACAATAAATTGGATTCAATCTTATGGAATTAATTTAACTTTTGGTATTTCTGGTATGTCTCTATTGCTTTTATTTTTAACAGCAATATTGACTCTTTTGTCCTTTTTCTCAGTAACTGAAAAATACTCTCAAAGCAAAGGGTTTATTGGCTCAATACTAGTTTTACATTTTGCTGTTAATGGTGTCTTTTTAAGTGGTGATTTGCTTTCTCTCTTTATATTCTTTGAAGCTCTTCTAATTCCTATGTATTTCCTAATGGGTATCTGGGGAGGAGAGAACAAAAGATATGCAACGATTAAATTTATTATCTATACAGTATTTGGTTCCGTTTTTATTTTTATTGGAACGGTCTATGCAGGTGTAATAAGTTATTCTTCAACTGGTCGGTTGGCTCTAGATTTCATTACTCTTTCTTCAATCTCATTCACTGCTGAACAATCAAAAACCCTGTTTCTTTTATTTACTTTTGGTTTTTTAATTAAAGTACCAATATTCCCTCTTCATACTTGGTTGCCAGATGCTCACGTTGAAGCACCAACTGCAGGAAGTATATTATTAGCTGGTGTTTTACTAAAAGTAGGAGCTTATGGAATACTAAGGGTTTCTATTCCTTTTTTCACCGAAGGTTTTATAGAATATAAATTTATTATTGCCGTCTTATCTGTAATAGGGATTATCTATGGTGCAATTGTTGCTATTGCTCAAATAGACATAAAGAGACTTATAGCTTATTCTTCTGTAAGCCACATGGGATTTGTAATGCTAGGTATTTCAGCTGGTAATTATTTAAGTTTAGAAGGTGCAATTATTCAAATGGTTAATCATGGTCTTACAACAGGCGCATTATTCATGCTTGTTGGTTTTATATATGAAAGACGACATACAAGAAGAATATCTGATTTTGGAGGATTAAAAATTTCGATGCCAAAGTATGCAGCAATATTTCTATTTTGCTCCTTTGCTTCAATTGGTCTTCCAGGATTAAATGGGTTTGTAGGTGAATTTATGATACTAATGGGAAGTTACTCTACATATAAATTTTTATCTGGTTTTGCAGCATTCGGTGTTGTTCTAGCTGCTATATATATGCTTTGGGCGTATCAAAGAATGTTTACTGGAGAGATTTATATAAGCGAGAATCAAGAGCTTAAAGATTTAGATACTAAAGAAATGATTTCCGTTGTTCCTTTAGCGGTTTTAATGTTATTTATTGGGATCTATCCAAGCTTTGTTGAAAGCTATGTTGCACAAGACGCTTTAGTAATTTCAAACTTAATTGAGCTATTTAATGGAGGATTAAATTGAGTACTATTGGCGATATAATCGGTTTTAATCTAATTGTTATTGGTCCAACTTTGGTCTTAGTAGCTACCGCATTGATACTTTTGTTTTGCACTATAACAATTGAGACTTCAGTTTTTATTAAGCAAAGCATTACTTTAATGGGAATCTTGGCAACAATATTTACAGTATTTTTAAAATTTGGTTTATTTTTTACAGATGGAGTATCTTCCTACTTTTCAGAAAAAATATTACTAGATGAATTTTCACTTTTTGGAAATGTGCTTATTTCATTAATTCTCCTTTTTAACTTCACATCAATTTGGAATACCTCAGCTGAGGTGAAGGACAAAACCACAGAAGCAATAATTTTAACTTTGATGAGTGCTTCTGGATTTATGTTAATGATTGATGCTGAGAATTTTATGATGCTTTTCATTGGTTTAGAGATAGGCTCTATAAGTCTTTATGCTTTAGCTGGAATAAACAGAGGTGATTTATTAAGTAACGAGGCAGCCTTAAAATACTTTCTACTTGGTTCTTTAGCTTCATGTGTACTTGTTTATGGAGTGGCCTTAATTTATATATCACTCTCAATTTCAGGTTTTTATGACACAGCAATTGCTATTTCATATATAGGCCCTCCAAACGTACCTTTAACAACCTTTATTGGATTCTTGCTTCTAGTTGTTGGTTTATTATTCAAGGTTGCTGCTGCCCCATTTCAATCATGGGCACCAGACGTTTATCAAGGATCTCCAACAGGCTATGTTGGCTACATGGCATCAGTTGCAAAAGTAGCTTCATTTCTTGTCCTATGTAGGCTCTGTGTAGTTTCACTAAGATTTGTAATAGATAATTTCGATCTATTTTTTGTGGTAGTAGTAATAGCTTCAATTTTTATCGGCTCATTTTTTGCAACAGTTCAATCAGATTTAAAGAGGCTTATTGCATATAGTGGCGTTATACAGTCTGGCTTCATTCTTTCTGGAATTGTATCTGGTGTAAACGGTACAAGTGCTTCCATATTTTATATGACTGCATATGTAATTCAATTAATTGGTATATTTATTATTTTTACAGTTATAAGTGGAAGACTATCTTCAAATTTTTCTATAGAAAATATATCGGGCCTTTTTGTTGAAAACAAATTTCTAACAATATGTTTTAGCATTTTTATGCTTGGTTTAGCCGGAATACCACTTACTAGTGGTTTCATTTCAAAATTTATATTGATAACTAATCTTTGGTCATATGAAAGTTATCTATTAGTCGTCATACTAATGTTGTCTACTGTTGCTGGGTTTTATTTCTATTTACGACCAATCTGGATAGCAGCGATAGAAAAATCTGAGTCACCTGTTGAAAAAATTACTCTTTCAAGGTCTCATGTTCTTTCATTAAGTGTTTTGGCCTTTGCAACTATTTATTTTGGTTTGTTACCTAATTCTTTAATTAATATATCTCGCTGGGTTATACAAAATTATTTATAATGATATCAAAAATCACCCCTCCTGCTGCTTTTTTACATCAAGGTGGTTGGGATGAAATCCTTTGGTTTCTTGTCCCAGCATTACTACTTACGTGGTTAAGAAAAAAACAAAGAGAAGAGAATCTCGAAGAATAATTTAGCAGTACTTACTTTTTCTTATATAATTATTTTATGATTGAAATTAAAAATCTAACCATGAAATACAAAAATGGTAAAGGTGTAGATGATATCAATATCTCTGTTGACGATGGGGAAGTTAAAGCATTACTAGGACCAAATGGTTCAGGGAAATCAACAACAATGAGAAGTTTTATGGGTTTTTTGAATTCATCCGAGGGTTCTCTTAAGGTAGCCGGAATAGATACTATAGCCAACCCTGTTGAAGCTAAAGAAATAATCGGATATCTCCCAGGAGACCCACAACTTCCACAAAATCTAAATTCTAAATCATTATTTAAACTTGGTGCAGATATGAGAGGTCAGTCCATAGATTACGCAATGGAGTTAGCAGAAAAGTTTGAGTTGGATGTGAAACAAATAGTTAAAGAACTTTCAAAAGGAAACAGACAAAAAACTGCTGTTATTTTAGCATTGTTGCATAAACCAAAAGCACTAGTTCTTGACGAACCAACTTCAGGATTAGATCCTTTTCATCAAAGAACATTTTTTGAGACTATTGAAGAATTTTCTAACAACGGAGCATCTATTTTATTATCTTCACATATAATTTCTGAGGTAGANAAAATAGCTGACACAATGGCTGTCCTTNAGGTAGGTTCAAAAATTTATGACGAATCATATAAGACATTCAAAAAGAAAGCAAAAGATGAAGGTAAGGAATTAGAAGATGCCTTTTTTGAATTTTACGATAGAAAGAAGGAGTAATGTTTAATTATTTAAAATATATGTTGAGTGTTCCGANAAAATTTATAATNACATGGGCTATAGCTCCAGCNNTATATTTNNNNATNNTACCNNTANCTTTTGCAAATGANAGTGTNGANGNTTTANTGATTGATACNCANANNGAAGCATTTAGNGGNATGTCTGAAAATGANACNATGATGAATTTATTNGGAATANNNGATTGGGANAATGTTTTTACNCTTGANGGNATGGTTNCANNTTACTTTNTNANTCTNTTTGGGNTTATCTTGGTTGCNNTAGCCACTATTGTTTTATTAAATAAGATGGGTNCAAANGCTGAAGAAGATGGNACATTTGAATTCGTNGCNTCTCTTCCAATGACAAGANCNACTNTTTACTTAACNCAATCAGTTGTAGCTNTTTTNTTNGGNNTNNTNATNACNTTTACATGGACNAATGTTATGTANATACCANTAGCAACAATGGAGTTAAGCCAAACANTNGATTANGCNCCNNTNATGANNNCAACATTAATGGCAGGNNTAGCAGGNGTTAGNTATGGTGTATTNGGTTTTGCTTTAGGTGCTTATACTGGAAAATCATCTTNTGCNTGGGNTTTTGGTGCNGGNNTNATGGCNNTNGANTGGATNNCAANTTCNTTNAGTGGNACTAANGANTTNTTTNNNTGGATTGATGANAATATTTCATCNTTTGGAGCTTATGGGNNTCCNTANCAAGATGGATTAATTGGTGGAGATATAGGTCTTGTATTAGCAAAAATTNCTATCTTTTTAATNATTGGTTTTGTTGGATTTAGAAATAGATCTTTAAATCTAAGGTAAATTTTTTTCATAGAACGATTTTTCGCTTAAAATTGTAATATGCCAGTTTATTCAAGAACCATAACTGTAAATACAGACATTGAATCTGCTTTTAATTTTACTGCCGACTTCAGAAACTTAGATAAATGGAATGAAGGTGATGAGGCAGAACTTATTACAAAGGAACCCTTAAGAGAGGGCTCAGTATTTAAAGTAAAAACACATTTTAACAATAGAGAAATGGTTTTGGATTACGAAGTAATTGAGTGGGGAGCACCTCTTCGAGCTTCACTAAGAGCAAATACTAATAATTTTGAATTAGTAGATACTATATTTTTATCTGCGAATGCTAAAGGCACTGAACTCACCTACTCAATAGATATTAAATACAAGGGAATTTTTATCATTATAGGATTATTTTTTGGTCCTAAGTTTAAAAAATTAATGGATACAAATATAAAGAATCTTGAAGAAGTTCTCAACCCCCTCTAAATTTGTCTTTGTTTTATCAGCTTTTCTATTTGTATTTGCTTGTGGAAATAACGAAAATTCAAGTATGAGCTCAGAAATTAATGAATTTCCATCAATTCAGGGAAATAACTTAAACAAAGTTAAAAAAATTGTACCTGATGATTTTGTTGATAGAGATTTAATTGTTATTGTTGCATTTCAACAATGGCATCAACCTTTAGTTGATGAGTCAATTGAAAATCTTGAAAAAGATAAACTAGATTTAACACATAATATTATCGAAGTTCCAACAATTAGAAAGTCTACAAAACTGAATGAAATTTATCTAGACGGAGTCATGAGAAGAGCTATAAGAGAAGACAGAATCAGAAATAGAACAATAACAGCCTATATTGATAAAGAAGAATTTAAACAAAGTCTAGAAATACCTGATGAACAATCTATATATTGGTTTTTGATAGAAAAAGATTCAAGAAATATTCTCTTAAGAGGTTCAGGGGTAATAACCCCTACAGAAGTAAATCTAATTAAATCAAATTAAATATAGCTTGTAGCTAGATATACAACGACAAGTGCGATTATTAACATTACACCATTTAACATTCCTCTAATAGCTGCACTTAATTTATTCCCAAGGAAGCTGTGTAAAGCAATTATGCCAGCAGCTACTGAAAGAAAAATTAATTCGTTCATCCAATTAGAAGATGAATCAGTAGTTAATTGAATTAAACTATTTGAACTAAATGCAACCCAGAAAGAACCCCAAGATATCTTAGTAAATGATCCACGAAGAGTATTTGTTGTATTTTTTGTTGGGTCAATTTTATACAACTTTGGTGCAAAAACTGCCCATGTAACCATTGAGCCAAGCCAAATACACAAACTTACCATGTGAACAAATGTTAAAATATTTTCCATATTTCTATGATACAAAAGAATAAAGATAAGAATAATTGAGTAATATAAAAATATGGCAAAACTTTATTTTTACTATGCAGCGATGAATGCTGGAAAAAGCACAAACTTACTTCAATCAGCTTATAACTATGAAGAAAGGGAAATGCGTTCTTTAATATTTACACCAAAACTAGACGATAGATTTGGTGAGGGGAAAATTACCTCAAGAATAGGACTTGAAAGAGATGTTGAAAAGTTTGTTGGAGAAGATGATTTATATGTTTGGACTGCACATGAACATCAAAGAGAGCCTGTTGCTTGTGTATTAGTTGATGAAGCACAGTTTTTAACTCCAAAACAGGTACTTCAACTTAGTTTGGTAGTAGACAAATTAAAAATACCTGTGCTCTGCTATGGATTAAGAACAGATTTTAGAGGAGAGCCATTTCCTGGTAGTGCTTATTTACTAGGTTGGGCTGATGAGTTAGTTGAATTAAAAACAATTTGTAAGTCTGGGAAGAAAGCAACATTTAATGCTCGACTGGATGAAAATGGAAACAGAGTTACTGAAGGTGATCAGATTTCGATTGGGTTAAATTATGAAGCTCAAGCAAGGGATGTCTTCGAATTAGATAAAGTTTCTCCTATTGACTATCAGATTCCAGAAGCGAATTAGTTATTTGTTTGGATAGGTGGTTCAGGCCTCGTTGCAAGCCAAGTACAGAGACCTACTCCAAAAGCTCCAAAAATTAAATCACCAACCAATGAGAACACAAAATAAATTGTTAATGCAAATGTCGGGATAATCATACTAATAGCAAGTTTCTTTGCCCTTCTTGACAGCCCTCTATATGTTTTCCAATTCAAAATTATTGGACCAAAAATTCGATGATTTTCTAGCCAAATTGTGAACCTCTCAGAACATTTAGAGAATGCCCACGCTGCGATCAATATGAAAACTGTTGTAGGTAAACCAGGAACTACAATCCCAATATATCCTAAAGATAAGGAAAGAACTCCGATAGTAAAGAAAAACGGCTTATGAAAAGATAGAAATACTTTAGGAAAAAATCTATAAAAGATTAATAGTAAAAATATCCCACCACCAATGTAAGAAAAGACCATAGTAGGAATTTGCTCTAGAAAATTAATCATGCAACATAAACTCTCTGAGCAATAAACTTATCGATACCAAAATAATCATCTTTATTTACACTAATAGTTATTGAGAAATCTCCTGAATCAGCAACAGTAACTTTGCTTCCAGGAACCATGTTGTGATTTTGTAAAAAACTTATTGTTGCACTGTCACGTTTTAGCTCTTCTGTTATTTTTTCAATTGAATATGTATTTTTTGGATCAACATCTAAAATACGCATCATATCCTTTTCTTTATAATTTGAATATGGGATTGGATTACCAAATGGCCCTGTTGTAGGATTACCCAAAATTTCTAACATTGCTTTTTCTGTAGTAGGGCTCAATATATTTTACCATCTTGATGATTCTTTATATACATCTTCCCAGGGGAGATTTAAGACTTCTGATAGGAATCTTTCTGTAATCCTGTGTCTTCTGGCAATTATTTTTGCCAAGCACAAGCCCGCTTTGGTTAACTCTAAATCTTCACCAAAATCAACCAAGCCACTATTTTGCATTCTTCCAATTACTTGTGATACGTTTGCTCTACTTGATCCAAGCCAATCAGCCACTCTTGTTTTCTTTAATTCAATACCGGCTTCTTTTAAGTGAAATATGGCTTCCGCATGTGAAAAAAAAGATACAGGAAAATTTTCAATCAACTCTTGACCATCTCCTTCGTGTGCTAAAAGATTTTTTGAATTATCCATATCTATTAATATGTTAACACGTATTAACAATTGATGAGAAATTTAGAAGTTGGATATATTAAAAAACAGGACAGCCTACAAGTGCTGTTAATGCAATAAAAGCAACCCAAATAAAAGGTTCGAATTTTCTAATTATTTTTGGATCTTTATTTGCTTCTTTAATATTTATTTCCATTTCTTTTATTCTAATCATCGTTTAAAATAAGAGTATGGCATGTCCATTTGCATATATACTTGTAGCCTTTATGTGGGTTGTACGAACTGGTTGAAAAATATTTCCACGTGCTTTATTCAAAATAAGTAAATAAACCTTATTATTTAATTTCACTTTCAAGAACAAGAGATTCTAGTAAATTTATAGTGTCCCCCGAGTCGTTCAAGCAGGGAATATATGTCATATTTTGACCACCTGAATTGAAAAAAGTCTCTCTTCCTCTAATTTCAATTTCTTCTAAAGTTTCTAAACAGTCTGAAATAAAAGAAGGACAAACAACAAGTACTGATTTCAAATCTTTGTTGGGCATTTCAGCTAAACGTTTATCAGTAAAAGGAGTTAGCCAACCTGGCCCCAATCTTGATTGATAAGCTATTTCCCACTGACTGTCACTGAGGCCAAGCTTTTCAGCTACTTTATTTGAAGCTTGTACTGTATGTGCTCTATAACAATCTGAGGAACCAGGACATATAGTTTCACAACAATCTGATGACGAAAAACAATGAGAGCCTGTGATGTCAGTCTTTTTAGCTTGTCTTTTAGGAATCCCATGATAGCTAAATATTAACTTATCAAATTTTTCTTTCTGAATAAATGGATCTATCGATTTTTTAAGAGCATCTATGTATTTTTCATTATCGTAAAAAGGCTTAATAAAAATAAGATTTAAATCGTAAGATAAGCTTTCAGCAACTCTTTTTACTTCCATTTCAGTTGTTATAGTTGTAGCCATAGCGTTATGAGGATACAGAGGAACAACGAAAAGTTTATTACAACCCTCTTCCTTGAGAGTTTTTAGAGCATTTTCGATACTAGGCTCTTCATATCTCATTGCTACTTCTACTCTCCAGTTCGTTTTTTTAGTTAACTTTTTTGCAATTTTCTTTGTTGAAACTATTAAAGGAGAACCTTCTTTTGTCCATATTTGCTTGTAAGCATGAAGGGTTTTTCTTGGTCTAAAAGGAAGAATGAAAGCGTGCAATATTGACTGTTGAAAAAATTTTGGTAAATCAACTACAAGATCATCTGATAAAAAAGATTTTAAATACTCTTTTACACTTTTTTTATTTAGTTCTTTTGGAGAACCTAAATTTACCAAAAGTACAAATGTATTATCGTTCACACCCACTATATGATTTTAAAATATATCTAAATAGAACATAAATTGATAGAAAAAAATATTTAAAATAATTACTATTAACTTTTTATGTTAACTACTATTAACAAGTTAAATAATAGACAAAAAAAGGTTATTTAAAAATGAATAAGAAATCAA
>NZRW01000051.1 GCA_002701185.1 Fidelibacterota bacterium | reverse complement strand
ACTGTGTTCCTGTTACATCAAACTGGAATCCAGCTACTGGTGTAAACGAATCAAACTCAATCTCCATTGTGTTATCACCTACAGCACCAAAACCTAAAGTAGTTTCAGTACTCTCATCTGGACATTGATTTACATTGCAGGCAATTGAACCATCCCAACACTCATATGATGGGCCATTGCCATTACATATATCACATTCATCATAATATCCTACGCAATCATCAACATCATCACAAATATCATCTGAATCAACATCATCACATGGAGGTGGNTCAATAACATTGCAGTCTGAATCACCAAAAGTGACATCTAATGCATTACCGGCTGTATCAGATATCGCACCCGTACCTAATGAAAGACATAAATCAGNAGGCATATTTCCTACTAAATTTGTTAAAACTCCACTGCTTCCTGCAGGAATNAAACTACCTGTGAATGAAAAACCAAGCACAGTTTCTCCTCCTGTTGAAACTGTAAAACCTGCCTCAGCAGCCAAACCACCACTTGCGCTNGTTATAGATGCTCCAACAGCATCAAATTGAAATCCACCCACATTAGTAGGAGTATCCATAGTAACCTCAGCGCTACTATCAGTTACAGCACCTAAGCCCATAACTATTTCTTGTGAGTGTATAAATGAAAAAATAACTAAAATAAATGAAAATATTAGAGACCTTGTTAAGACCATAGTTTTCTCCTTGAGATTAAAATCTTTTATAATTAAAAAATAAATTGATTATTCATAAAATAACCAATTATAACATAATAATACAAATATATCTTTATAATATGTATANAATTTGGTGTTACAGAATGTTACAGAGGTCACAAAAATTTATGCAGTCTTTTTTAATTTTGNAATATTAGGTTTTGAACCGTTTAGAACAGTACTCTCTGTAATAGTNCAGCTTTTTATATCTTTATTTGATGGAATTTCATACATAATATCTAGCATTACTTTTTCCATTACTGACCTTAAAGCCCTAGCGCCTGTTTTTCTTTGTTCAGCTAAATCTACAATAGCGCNTAATGCATTTTCTGTAAATTCTAACTTCACACCTTCTAATAAAAATAATTTTTTATATTGCTTNATTAAAGAATTTTTTGGTTCGGATAAAATTGATAATAATGCTTTTTTAGTCAAATGATTCAATGCACCCATAACTGGTAACCTTCCAATTAACTCAGGTATGAAACCAAATTGAACTAAATCTTCAGGTTGAATATTCGTTGTAGCTATTTTTTTATCATCATTATTATGNGAAAANCCAATCTTATTTTGGTTCATCCTTTTTGATATTATTTTATCTAAATTTTGAAAGGCCCCACCACAAATAAACAATATNTTAGATGTATTTATTTGNACTAAAGGTTGTTCTGGATGTTTACGCCCNCCTTGAGGAGGAATGTGAGCCTCTGTGCCTTCTANTATTTTTAAGAGAGATTGCTGTACACCTTCACCAGATACGTCTCTGGTTATAGAGGTATTTGCTGTTTTCTTGGCAATCTTATCTATTTCATCAATATATACAATTCCCATTTCTGCTTTTTTAACATCATAATCAGCTGCTTGATATAATCTAACTAAAATATTTTCAACATCTTCACCTACATATCCTGCTTCAGTTAANACTGTAGCATCAGCTATTGCAAATGGAACATTTAAATATTGAGATAGAGTTCTTGCTAAAAGTGTTTTTCCAGTACCTGTTGAACCAACCAACAAAATATTACTTTTTTCTAATTTAACTTCATCAGAATCGTTTGAATGAATAATTCTTTTAAAATGATTATAAACTGCAACAGATACAATTTTTTTTGATTCATCTTGACCAATTATATGTTGATCTAANTATTTTTTAATTTGTTGGGGATTCTTTAACTCAAAAGAGGGTTGATTTTTTTTAGAGTTATTTTCNCTAATAACTAAGTTTGCTTTCTCAACACAATAATCACAAATATATGCATCATCNCCTTCNATTAANTAGGTNACCTCTTTTTCTTTAGAGCCACAAAAATAACAAAATAGTTTTTTNTCATTCATTTANTGATTAATCCTTATTTACAATTTCATCAATTAAACCATATTTAATTGCTTCTTTTGCTGACATAAAATTATCTCGATTAGTATCATTTTCAATACTTTTCACTGTTTGTCCAGTATTTTTAGATAAAATATTGTTTAATCTATCCTTAAGAAAGAGAATTTCTTTTGTATGTATTTCAATATCTGTAGCTTGGCCTTGTACGCCACCTAAAGGTTGATGAATCATAATTCGTGAATTTTCTAGAGCCGATCTTTTACCTTTTGTGCCAGATGATAAAATCATTGCTGCCATACTTGCAGCTTGGCCAACACAAATTGTTGCTATATCTGGTTTGATATAATTCATCGTATCTATAATTCCAAATCCAGAAGTTATAACGCCACCAGGACTATTGATGTACATATAAATGTCTTTCTTTGAATCATCTGCTTCTAAAAATAATAATTGTGCAATAATTAAGCTAGACACATAATCATCAATAGCAGTTCCTAAAAAAATAATTCTTTCTTTTAATAGTCTAGAATAAATATCAAAAGCACGTTCACCATTAGCAGTTTGCTCTATAACCATTGGAACTAACATATTAACTTTATCATTATCCATTAGTGCCTCCTTGTGTTTTACGTAATTCATCAGATTTTTTCTTATTTACTTTTATTGTTGCATAATCTTTTAAGAAATCAAATAATTTCTCACTTAGCATATCATCAAAAAACCTCTGTTGATTTTCTGGATTTTTTAGAAAATCTTTGATACTCTTTTCATTTTGAGGCTCTCTTTTAATTAATTCTTTTGTTTTATTTTCAATGTCTTCTTTTGACACTGTAATTTTTTCATCATTTACTATTTGCTCTTTAATTAAATACCATTTAACATTAAATATAGCACCTTCCAAACCAGAATTTCTCATTTCATCTTCCTGGTCTTTTGTTAGATTTGGCTGTTGTGCTTTATTATTTTCAATTATATGATCCAAATAATTTTGAATCATTGATTCAGGTGCGTCCAATTTAGTTTTGTCTACAAAATAATTGATAATTGCATTATTTACTTCTTTGGAATGCTCGTTTTCAAAACTTTGAGATATATTATCATTTATTTTTTCTTTAAGCTGTTTTAATGTTTTAAGCTCTGGCTCAACCTGTGCAGCAAATTTATTATCTAATTTTGGAATGATTTGCTTTTCAACCTTATGTACAAAAACTTGATAATCAACTTTCTTTCCTTCAATATCAATTGTAACATTTCTTTGCTCATTTTTTTTGATACCTTTTATCGTTTTAAAGGCTTCATTTTTAAATGCACCAAATCCTAAACGCACATATTGTTTTTCAATTTTTTTACCAATAACTGGAGAACCAGAATCTAACTCTTGTAAATCAACAAATAAAAAGTGATCTTTATCTGCTCCATCAGTAACTTCTTCCATTGTTGAAAATCTATTTTGTAAATCTGCTAAAGAATCCTCTAAATCTTTTTTAGAAGGAATGTATTTGATAGCACTAACTTTAAATTTCTTTTTATAGTTAGGAAGTTTAATTTCAGGTTTAATCTCAAATTCTATTTTGAAAACTAAATCTTTACCTTCATGAAATGATAGATGAGTAATTTGNCCNTGATTNATNGGNGTNAATTTNAGNTNTNCTATTGCTTTTCTATAATAATCATTNACAGAATTTTCTGANAATTGNGCTTCNATGCTNGGNGTGTAATTTTTTTTAAATAGNTTTAGNTGAACNCCAAANACNTTNCCTTTTCNTCCTCCNGGNGGNGTNTAGTGATCNTTAGCNNTATCAAANGCTTTTTGATANTCTTCTTTAAGATNTTTCCATGNNACTNTTACNGATAGTTCTTNNGTNAAACTATTNTTATTNNNAACTTTTGTTTTCAANCNACATATCCTTCAAAAAAATTAAATNATTAGCCNCTAATATTAATAAGAGTTNNNNTAAGTTCAAATCTGATTATTATAANTTTTACTTAAATTGATTAAATTATTATTATGACAGAATTATATAATAAGAAAAATAAACAACAACTAATAGATGAATTAAATCAAGAAAATTTTTCAAGAGTTACTCTATCTTTTTATAAATATGTTCAACTTTCAAACCTTGATGAATTGAGAAATTCACTTTATGAAAGATGGAGAGATCTAAATATTCTAGGCAGGGTTTACATTGCTGAAGAAGGCATAAATGCTCAAATTAGCTTACCNGAAAATAATATTGATATGTTTAGATCAGATTTAGATAATTATAGTTCGTTCAAAAACATTCCATTTAAAATTGCTTTAAACAAAAATACATCATTTTATAAGTTGATTATCAAAATTAAAAAAGAAATAGTAGCTTATGGAATTTCTACAAATGATTTTGATATAAACAATACAGGAAAGCACTTAAATGCTAAAAAATTTAATGCTATGATGGAAANATCAAATACTATTGTTGTTGATATGCGAAATCATTATGAAAGTGAAGTTGGTAAATTTGAAAATGCTATTTGNCCAGATGTTGATACNTCTAAAGATTTACTAAAAGAAACTAAAAANATATTAGACAACCATAAAAATAAAAATATTTTACTTTACTGTACGGGTGGTATTAGATGTGAAAAAGCTAGCTCTTATCTAATTAAAAATAAATTTAAAAATATTTACCAGCTTAAGGGCGGCATTATCAATTATGCCAAGGAAGTCAAAGAGCAAAATTTGACATCAAAATTTAAGGGTAAAAATTTTGTTTTCGATGATCGTTTAGGTGAAAGAGTTACATCCGATATAATAAGTTTATGTCATCAATGCGACAAAAAAAATGATAATCACACAAATTGTGAAAATGATGCGTGTCATATTTTATTTATTCAATGTGAAATTTGTAAAGAAAAATATGATGGCTGTTGCTCAGTTGAATGTATGAAAATAAAATCACTTCCAATTGAAAAACAAAAAGTTTTAAGAAAACAAAAACCTGAAATTGCGGCCCCTCTCATTCACCATTANAGAGATAGATTAAAACCTAAATTGAAAGAAATGAAAAAAAAGAAGCTAGAAGATTTATAAAATAAGGTTAATCAGATCAATTATATCAAGCACATTTAATTGATTATCTTGATTTAAATCAGCATTAACATTGTATTCATTTTGCAGTATATAATTAATAATCAAAACAACATCTAGTATATTTAATCCTTCATCCTGATTTATATCTCCTAAGATATTATTTTCAAAATAATCATATCCATATTTAATGGCTCTAGCACATTGTGAATTAAATGAGGGATCCCACTGTACTCTACCACTATTATCAACTTCAAAAAAATTAAATTCTGTAGTTACTGTTACTAGGGTATTTCCATTTGGNAAACGATATGCTCCAGATTGAGTTGGTGAGTAAAAATTAGCTAAATATATCCAACTGTATGTTTCAGGACCAAATGGTTCATTATCCTCAATGGGATAAAACCCATTTTCATCAGCAATACATTCAAATTCTAAAACTGCAGAACGAAAAGGGTTTGTTCGGTGAATATTATTATAGATTAAAAAATTGCCTTCCCCAGGGTATCCATCTGGAATCCAGTTAATTCCATGTTGAGCGCCAAAAATTTTATCCGATTCATTACCCCTGCTATAATTTTGTGGATTTCCCCATCTATATAAAATATCACCACCTTTACCCTGATTTCCTCCAGTATGTCCGGCTGCTTCTTCTATAGTAGTACTATGATCAATAACATAAATTTCATTCATATGTCTACATGAAATAACTATTTGATCAAATTTTTCATTATATGAGATTTTATTGGTATGATTCCAATCATATAAATCATTAGGTTCATTTCCATTAACATTTATATTTAACAACTCCGGATGTTCTGAAATTTGTCCATAAGTTGCAGTATATTGCGGTCCTTTGTCTTGTACTAAATGATCCCAAAAATGCCATTTCCAAACAATTTCAGCCTCATTATTAGGCAATGGCTGGATTTCAACAATCATATCAATTTTCATTATTCCAATAGCACCTTCTAGACCTGCATCTAATAAATCTTGGTTTGATTTAAATTCTTCACAAATTGCTAAAATATTACCATTTGGTAAAATCGTTATATCATGGTGTGGATTGCAAATTTCTGTTGGCATAGCCCATTCCCATAAAATATTTCCATACCAATCAATTTTTTGAAATAAACCACCCGCTGGTCCAGTATCATCACCTCCACCAGTTCTTGTAGGTAGATATAAAATACTATCTTTTGTTAAATAGCCAACACTTGCAGATGATGCAGGGTGGGACCAATAGTTAACAATGTTCTCATCATTATCAATTAAATATGTTTCTGAACTGTTATCTCCACCAGCCATGCCCGTTATTAAAGTCAATCCATCAAATGGCTCACATAAAATAATTTGAAATAAAAATAATATTATATATAAATAATTCATTCTTTTACCTGAATAATTCTAAATCATAATTACTAAAAGTTAATAAATTTAAAAAAAATAAAAATGTAATAAGTTGTATATTAAAAATTAAAAATTTGATTTTCTCTAGATATGTTAAACATATTTTGCTTTAAGTTTAAAAACTCTAATGAATCAGGTCTTAATATTTGATTTGTATGATTCATATGTATAAACTGTACTTTTTGTTTTTCTTTATCATCCAAATGAGATAGTTTATTAATTGTATCTATTATTTCAGGATGGGGTATTTTAGATACGTCTCTAGTTTGAATTTCATTTTTATTATAAAANGTACCATCAATAAATAATAAATCATTATTTTTGACTANATCAACTAAGNTGTAATCCCATTTATCCCAACTATCAATATCTGGNATAAAAATTATAGATTTTTGATTAATAGTTATTTTGTAACCAACAGTTTCAGANAGTTCATTTCTATGAGGCACTTCAAAAGGTGTAACANCAAAATTTTCAAAAACAATGTCTTTTTGATCATATATTTCAATTAGATTTATATTTCTATTTGTNACTAATTGACCCATAGGTTGGTTNTCATTTATAAAATTTTTCATTCTANTCATAACGTAAACNGGNATATTTTTTAAATTCATTATTTCCAAACCTAAATCCATTAATCCCANATAATGACCAACATGTGCATGTGTGATAAAAATGCCAGCTAATTTACAATCATAAGATTCCAAAAAATGAATCTGCTCTTTTACATTTGGAGTGATATCAAATAAATAATATTTTTTATTTTTTTTATCTACTGCTGCTATGCATGCTGGAAATCTATGTAAATGTGGCTTGTCCCAAACAGTTTTACAACAATCTTTTTTACATCCAGCATGAGGGTACCCACCATCTTGAGCTGTTCCTAGTACATGTATTATCATTTGATATCACCAAATAAATGGAAATAGTAAGTTAGTATTTTTTTTATAATCTGAAAATTCATCATATCTCGATAATGATTTATCTTTTTTAATCATGTTGGGTATCCATATAATGCAGATAAATGAAATTAATGCAATTATTGGTATCCAGCTTAATGCTAATAGGCTGAATCCCAAATAAATTAATAACTCACCTAAATAATTGATATTTCTAATCCTTGAAAACATATTATCTGTAATTAAATGATTAGGATTATACTTTAATTGAATAAATTTTTGCATATCTGAAGTAAAGTGAAAGAAAATGCCAAATGTATACATTGATATGCAAATGGCTATATACCAATTTGATGGGNTAANATTATTTGGAATATTTTTTGTTAAAATAATATATGGAGCGATCCAATATAATGATAAACCAACCCAAATTAATAGGCCATACCAAACTGANCATTTTGATTCCCATTGCTTATCTGGATAAATCTTGCTTTTTAAAATCCATAATATTCCATAGGTACCATGCAAAGCCAAATAAACATATATGGCTATATTATTGTTTGATTGATTAGANAAACAATCACTAAAAAAATACATTAACAATAATATGTATATAAAAGTTGCACCTTTGTGTAAATCTATATAGTATTTCTGCTTCATTTATTTTTCCTGTAATTTATTAATTGATTCAATGTACCCTAATTTACCNTTACCTATTATAGTGAATAAGCAGGCATCTGAGATAACTAATCTTTTTCTAAAATCCTCTCTATTTGTTACATCAGAAAGATGTACTTCTACAATTGGTATCTTTACAGANGCTACAGCATCCCTTATTGCATAAGAATAATGAGAGAAAGCNCCAGGNTTAAAAACTATTGCATCAAAAATACCATCTGAATCATGAATTTTGTCTATNATATGACCTTCATGATTAGATTGAAATAAAGTAAAATCAATATCTAAGAAAGTATTCTTAATATATTCAAATAAATCATCTTGTGATTCTGATCCATAAATTTCTATTTCTCTTTTACCTAAAAGATTAAGATTAGGTCCATGTAAAATCAAAATTTTCATATATTAACTACTTCCTTCAAATCTGCTAATTTAATACTATCAACTATTATAGGTTTTGCTATATCTTCTAGCAGAATAAATCTAATTTTAGTAGAAGTTGATTTTTTATCAGNATTAATTAATTTTAAATCATCAAAATTCAATCTAAAAGTATATTCAATATTAAGTCTTTTAAATTTTTCTAATATTGAAGAATACTTTTTTTGGGTCATATATCCTTTCAAATAAGATAACTTAACACTTAGATANATTCCATTTAATATTGCCTCACCGTGAGTTATNTGCTTGGATTGATATTTTGCTTCTATAATATGACCAAATGTATGGCCAAAATTTAAAATATTTCGGTAATAATTATCTTTTACGTCTTTTTCAACAAACTTCTTTTTAATTTTACAACTTTTTATAATTAACTTTTTNATTAGTTGCTTATCTTTTAATTGTATTATACAATCATAATTATCACATAAATCGTTCAACAATTTTTTACTATCAATAAATCCATATTTAATAATCTCACCGATCCCGCTTCTAATATGTTTGGCGTTTAATGTTTCTAAAAAATTAATGCCCATAAAAATACTATGAGGTTGGTGAAATGTTCCTATTAAATTTTTAACGTTAGCTACATTTACACCTGTCTTGCCTCCAACTGAAGAGTCGACCATAGCTAATAATGTTGTAGGAATATTAATATAATTAATACCTCTCATATATATTGATGCTAAGAACCCTATAATATCTCCAGTAGTTCCTCCNCCAATTGAAATCAAAAATGAATCTTTATTACATTCCATTTTAACTAATGTTTCTACGAGTTCATTTATATNAACAAAATTCTTACTCTTTTCTCCATCCTTAATTATAATTTTTTTAACATTGATTTTATTAGCTTTTAAAGTNGAAATAATACTAGAAACATATGTATCTAATCTCTCTGGATAACATACAATAAATTTTTGCCCACNATTGATTTCAGTGATGTGATCATAAAAATGATTATTAATATGATTATTAACATATATATCATATGATTTTTCTTTTGTATTAATTGATAAATTCATATTGAACTAATTCATTTTTTATAAAATTAACTGTATTATCTAAATTTAGANCATCAGTATTTACTGTTAAATTTGATAACTCTTGATAGTAATTAATGCGATCATCATAAATACTTTTAAATAAATCATAGTTTACTGGACCGTTAGGAGCCGATTGAATCAAAGGCCTAAACTTGCTCTTATCGTTGATACGTTTTATAATTTCATCTGGTGATGCATGTAAATATATACAAAAGAAATTCTTAATAATGCTTCTACTATTTTCATTTACCACACATCCACCTCCTGTGGATATTATTAACTTTTCGTTGAGTTTACTACATTTTAATATTTCTTCATACTCTTGTTGCCTAAATTCATAATCAGAATTATTATTTGTAATACTTTTTAAATTTAGTCTATCATCTATATCGATAAATTTAATGTCAGATTCATTAGATAGCTTAAATCCTACAGAGCTTTTTCCAACACCCATCATACCAATAATAAACACTTTTTCAATCATAATTAAAATTTAGCGCTTAATTTATAGTGTGCTTTAAATTGTTTCATTGAATCACCACCAAATTTATCTAATAATAAATCACTTATTGCAAATGATAGCATATGTTCGCATATAATTGATGCTGCTGGAACCGCACACGTATCTGACCTTTCTTTATGGGCAGATTTTGATTCTTTTGTTTGTATATCAACTGATTGTAAAGGTCGACTTAATGTTGATATTGGTTTCATAGTCATATTTATTATTAGAGGTGATGTGTTGCTCATACCACCCTCAATTCCTCCAGCCCTATTTGATAATCTTTTATATTCATTTTCATTCCATGATATTTCATCATGATATTCACTTCCAAACGAGTTAATATTTGAGCCAATTGTAAGTGATTTAAATGCATTTATTGATAATAATAAAGATCCTATAATTGAATTAATTTTTTTGTCCCACTGAATGTAACTACCTAATCCATATGGCAAACCCAAAGCAACAACTTCTATATCTCCACCAATAGAATCACCTCTACTTTTACAATCATCAATTACATCAACCATGTCTTGTTCTAAGGAGCTATCAAAACATCTAAATTTGCTGTTATCAACTTTAGCATTTAATGATGAATAATCTTCAATAGTTAATGTTGATGAATCAAACACCTTTCCAATACTTAATACTCTACTATGAATAGAAATATTTACATCTTCTAAAAATTTCATACAAATAGCACCTAGAGCAACTCTCATAGCTGTTTCTCTAGCAGAAGATCTCTCAATAACATTTCTAATATCATCAAAATCATACTTATTAATTCCTGCTAAATCAGCATGACCTGGCCTTGGTAGTGTTACTTTTTGGATGTCATTTAATGATGGCTCAATTCCCATTCTGTCTTTCCAATTTTCATAATCCTTATTCTCAATCATAAGAGAAATTGGTGAACCAATAGTTTTACCATGCCTGACACCTGAGATAATTTGAACTGTATCAGACTCAATCTTCATTCTAGCGCCTCTGCCATAACCTAACTGTCTTCTAGCTAAATGAGAATTAATATATTCTTGAGAAATCTCTAATCCAGCTGGTAAACCTTGTATAATACCAATAAGGGCCTTACCATGTGATTCCCCTGCTGTTAAAAATTTTAATTTAGTTAGCATTTTCTACCTTTTAATAGCTGATTTTAAACTATTAAAATTTACATTTTTTTCAATATCTTTTCTAAACCAAATATTTACTGATGCCATTGCTTGGTAAATCAACATATCAATGCCATCTAAATATAATTTNGAATGATGCTCTTTAATAATTTTATATTTTTTTGTTGATAACTTTGTGTATAATAAATCNATCCATAAAAAATTTCTCNTTATAAAAAAATCAAAAAAATCTTTGTTTTCATTTATAAAATGTACAGGAGTGCAGTTTACAACAACATCATCGTTATTTAGATTTGATGTTATAATCTGATTAACATTTTCTCTATCATACATAGTAATTGATTTATTGCCAATAATATCTAATGCGTATAAAATAGCTTGCGATGCTCCACCTGAGCCAATGATGTGAATATTTTTTTTAGAAAGACTTATGTTATTCTTTGAAAGCATTTTCATAAATCCATAACTGTCAGTATTATAACCCTTTAGATTAGAGTCTATACAATTTATAGCACCAATTTTCTTAGCTTTTTTGCTAATTAATTTAACTTTATCAATTATATGTGATTTATAAGGAGCAGTTATATTTATTCCATATATATTATCATTTAATATTTGTTCTATAATGTTATTAATTTGAGATGGCTTTTCTATTTCATGAATTTCATAATGCGCATTCAAATTTAGCTGTTTATAGATAAAATTATGTATATCTGGACTTAAACTATTTTTAATATTGCTACCAATTAGTAAAATCTTTTTCAATTTATCACCTTATCTACTNGTTCAATAAAAGTTGGAAATGTCTTTTTATAACATGTATCATGGATTTGATGTTTATAATTTTTATTTATTATTTTATTTGCAATATAAAAAGACATAAAAATTCGATGATCTCCGTAACTTAATATAGTTGTATTATACAGCTTATTATTTCCATATATTTCTAAACTATTATTATTTTCCTTAGCTATTCCATTCATTTCTTTAATATTGCTTATGATTGACTGTAATCTATTTGATTCCTTAACTCTTAACTCATCAACACCGTTAAAAGTTGTTTTTCCATCAGCATATAATGCTAAAATAGAAATTATTGGAATTTCATCTATAATATTTGATATATCAGATTGATCAATATTAACGCCTTTCAATTTAGATCCATTATAGACATGAATATCTCCAACACTCTCACCATTTATATTTCTTTTATTTTTAATTTCAATATTTGCTCCCATTTTACAGGCAACCTCAACAAAGCCAANTCTATATTTGTTTATNCATACATTCATAATTTGTAAGTTTGAATTCGTTGATAATATGGCTGCGCATATTAAGAATGATGCGCTTGATATATCTCCTGGTAATTTTATATTAAGATTTTTATTAGTATTAATATCTCCTAATATTCTTATCTCATTACCATTTATTTTNATTGGATAATTAATATATTTTAACATTCTTTCAAGATGATCTCTTGTATTGGTTAATCCAGTGATTTTACTTTCACCCTTTACGCTTATGGCATAAAGTATTAATGCAGATTTTATTTGAGCGCTTGGCAATTTTAATTCCTGATTTATTGGAGTTAAATTTTTTGAACTATGTATCTCTATAGGTATAAAGTTATCTTTAGATTTAATCTTAGCACCAACTGAGCTTAGAGGGTCAATGATACGATCCATTGGTCTATTTTTTAAAGTTTTTTGACCTTTAATAATAGTTTTTACTCTTAGACCCGAAAGGTATCCAGTTAATAATCTGGCTGCAGTTGCTGATTCATTGCAATCAATTTCTGTTTCATTGAAATTTATATCATTTGAGTTTATATTAATGTAGTTCTTATAGTGTCGATATTTAAGCCCAATTTGACTTAATGCATTTAAAGTTGCTGTAACATCCTCATTTTTAGGAAAATTATAAATTTTATGGTTTCCTTTAAAATGCGCGCACAAAATTAAAGCACGAATTGCAATTGATTTATCTCCTGAAAGTGAGAGTTTNTTACTTTGATTATTTAATTTCATTTATAAAATTTTCTATCATTTGCATTCCAAAAATTGTTTCGATCGATTCAGGATGAAATTGAAGGCCATAAATATGTTCTGATTTATGTTTAAAAGCCATTATTTCATCATCCTTATCTGTTTTTGCAGTGATTTCTAAATCTTGAGGAAAGCTATCATTAGAGGCAACCAATGAATGATATCTAGTTGCATAAAAAGTAGGGCTAATGCCTTGAAAAATTAAACAATTGGAATAATGATTAACTCTATGAACTTTACCATGACAAACTTCTTTTGCATTACAAATGGTTCCGCCGAAATTTTCAATTATAGCTTGATGACCTAAGCAAATTCCAAGCATAGGAACCTTATATTTCATGGATTCAATAACTTCTGGCATTTTACCAGCATTAGCAGGTTTCCCTGGCCCTGGAGAAAAAATTATTGCTTTGATATTTTTAGCATTTAAATCTTCTAACTTTAGATCATCATTTTTGTATACACAAACATCATTATAATGATGACCCACATATTGATAAAGATTATATGTAAATGAATCATAATTATCAATTATAATAATCATTTTATTCTTTCTAAAATGTTACCTAAATGGATTATATTGGGATTATTAGGAATTATTCTTTGAGCTAATTGATAATGCCTCCAACTACTTTCTATATCATTCAATTCTAAATAACATACCCCTAAATAAGCATGATATTTTCCAATTTCCATAGGGTAATAATTTACCAAATTTTCGAAATATGGAATAGCTTTTTGGAAATTTTTCTGTTCATAAAAATTTATACCTCTATATTGAGAATATTTTAAAAATCCATTAAAAAACATAAAAATAATTGCAAAACAAAGTAATGCTTTTCTCAAATTCAAAGAAATACTATGGTTGAAAATAACCAAACTAACAATTGAAGACACTCCAAATGCTAACATGTGCCCAAAATGGAAAAGTCCATCTAAAAGCAATCCAAATAAAAGACAAAAGGGTATAATCAATATATCTTTATCCCTTAATGATATAAATTTAGATTTAATTTTTTCATTAATATAACTTGCTTTTTGATAAGTGAAATCTGAAAAACTTAACTGATCATAATCTTTAACTGGATTTCTAAATTTATATTTTAGCGCTTTCTCAGGACAATCATCAATACAAATCATACAAGAAGTACAATTAGAATTTATCACTTTTTTGTATGTGTTGATTTCATGACTAACATCTATTCCAATCGGACAACCAGAAGTACACATATTACAGTTTGTGCATTCGTCAACTTTTCTAACTTTAAATGTAGATAATGATGTGGGAAATTTTAAAAAAGCACCCCATGGACAAACAAATCTACAAAAACCTTTTCTACCTAAAAAATAAACTATCAAAAAGCCATCAACTATAAAAGTTAAACTACCTATAACAAATCCAGGCAAAAATCTCCAAACTTCAGGGTATGATAAGTTTAATGATAATTGCCAATCCGAATCACTACCAATGGCTTTTGAAAAATTTGGAATGATATAAAAATTGAATAAAACAAATAATGGTAGAAATGTAAGNAGCCTAGAATTTATAGTTTTAGGCTTGATGCCAATTTTATCAAAAATCCACCAGGCAAACTCTTGTACTGCACCAAAATGACATAGCCAGCCACAAAAAAATCTTCCAAAAATTAAAGTTGAAAAAAAGGCAAAAATTACCATGATTGATCCAGCATTTAATATGCCTTGACCTATAAAACGATCAAAAAATTCTTGAAAGTCAAAACTTCCCACGTGACTATTTTTAAACCATAAAACATGAGCTAATATTAGAAGATGAACTACAATAAAAGATATGATGCGATATTTTTGCATGACATGCTAATGTACAAAAATAAAATTCACAAGAAAAACAATATCAGTTATATCCAATGAATTATCTGAATTCATATCTGAACACCATAATTGCTCTTGATTAAACAATGATTCATCAAAAAAATAATTTATTGATGATAAAACATCGAGTATATTAACTACACTATCATTGTTTGTATCACCCTTACTGTANGTTAGCAAGTAATCAATATCTTCAAAAATAGTATATCTTTGATTGGATTGAATTGGGCCTTCATAAACAATCACTTTCGGTTGATAATTATTAATGTCCATACTTGGCCATTTTACCGTGATGCTATCTACAACTGAATACTCTCCTAGTCCAAAATGTAGCTGCAATGGATCCATGCTACCATGACCTTTACCAGCAATGATTTCTCTAGATATGTTTTTATCAGGTAAATGTGCTATAACTCTAGCTCCTACAGCTGAACGATTTGATTTTGTTGACCAACCATTATTTGGTAGCCCAACAATAGAACCTTCAAGATCTAGTTTTAACCAATGATTAGTTGATGTTAGTGAATCAGGTGAGATGTTTTCATANAATAAACTAGTATATTTAGGACCNTTATTACCTCCAATCATTTGAAGACCAGGAGCAAAAACATCTAACCAACCATCATTATTATAATCTGCTGGTATTACATCTTGAGTAGCAGATTGAAAAAANGGTGTGTAAGAAGCATCCCATTGTCCATCACCAGAATTTAAAAATAAATCATCTTCATTTTTTATGTTTGCTGCCCATATATCTAAATAACCATCGTTATTAAAATCACCCCAAGCAGAACCATTACTTAAAGAATCTGATTCCAATGGTGCTTCACTGCTTAAATTAATAAATGATGAACCTTGATTGTTTTTAAATAGAATATTATCTCCCCAGTTAGAAAGATATAAATCAAAATGATTGTCATTATCAAAATCTCCCCAAGCTGCACCATATCCAGTACTTCCTGTTGGGCTTGCATTAAAATCATCTATTCCCTTATCAATTGCAACTTCAATAAAAAAAGGATTGGGATTTGAATTATAAATTACTTCGTNNCCAACTTGTGTTAAGGTTTGATTTTCTAGCATCCAATTTATTCCAAATTTTCTTGGAATATATACATCTTGATCACCATCATTATCATAATCAATAATTGCTAAGGTTCTAGATGAACTAGTATCNAATCTAGACTGTATAAATGCATTTCTTAAAATTGGTTCTCCTGAATTATTAAAGCCCTCATTTATAAATAAATGAAATTGATTGAAAAATTTATCTTCAATAATAACTATATCTAAATCACCATCTAGATCAGCATCGATAAAACCTTGACTATGTATAAAAGGCACAAGATAGGAAGGTAGATACTCTTTTGTTTCATAAATATGATTACCATGATTCATTATAATTTGATGAGGTGAATTATCAAACTCAGTATTATAACTATCTTCAAGGCTAGTACTTGTTGAAGGTGTAAAACGCCATTTTAAAATATCTGGATAACCATTGTTATCAATGTCTCCTGAAACTAAACCTGTACTTCCAGAACTTTCGATATTATAAAAGTTAGTCCTTTCTGTAAAAAAACCATTCTCATTTTCAAAAAAATAAGATTTTGAAAACCCGTAGTACAAATCTAAATCATTGTCTCTATCAAAATCAACCATGATAGCACTTTTGGCTTTCATTTCTAAATAGTTAGAGTTTTCCCCAATGTAAGAACTAAATAATCCACTTGAATTTTCTTGAGGGGGCATATCGGCATCAGGAAATACTTCTGCTCTATTACTATTTACAACTAAAAAATATACTTCGTATGCTAAAACGACNGCAAACAGTAGCGCCAATATAATAACTGATAATCTTATGTTTTTTAAAGATAAAATATTCATTGCTTAAATTAAAATTTTATATTGTAATAATAAAGAAACAAATTGTTACTAAAACTTAATGATGGATTTTTTCAACAATTATAATTTCTGATGGTAACTGATTTCTAGATAAATTCTCAGATAAATAATCTTCAATATCAGCAGAGCTCAAATTTGTATCTGATGATTCAACATAGACTTCTATAACCGTACCTATTTTATCATCCTGATAAGTTTCAATATAAATATCAATGATAGATTTATGTTGAAAAAGTAAATTTTTAATTTTGCTTAAACTAATATTTTCACCACCTTTTATCACAACATCATCGCTTCTGCCTGTTAAAAATAAAAACTTGTTCTTAAAATATCCTGTATCTGAAGTAGATATTACACCATTTTCTTGTTTCAATTTTCTAAATTCAGGCGATACTGTTGGTCCTGTAATATTAATTTTATCATTTACAATTTTAATTTTATTGCCCTTAAAACGTCTTCCAACCGAATTTAACATTTCAGGGTATTCATTTAACCAAAATCCAGATACTCCTGAACAAGTTTCTGTCATCCCATATGTTTTGTAAATNGGCAAACCATTTTTTAAAGCATATTTTATTAATTTATTTGAACAATTATCCCCGCCAAGTATAATGCCTCTTAATGTTTTTGGAAAAGGTTGACCTTGTCTTTCATTTATCAAACGTTTTAGCATNCTAGGCACTAAAGATATTAATGTTGCTCCAGAATCAATTAAGTTGTTTATCATTGATGCACTAAATTTATTTATTAATATAGATTCAAAACCTAATATTTGAGATCTAATAATTATTGATAGGCCACCAATATGATTTAATGGTAAACATTGTATGTATTTATCATTTCTCAAAAATTTTATCTCATTTTCCCATTGAATAACACTATGAATGAAATTATTAAATGATAAACTAATTACTTTAGGATCACCTGTTGACCCTGATGTTAAATGAAGAGATTGTATNCCATCTAAATTTTTAATATTTGATTCAAAATCAATTGGGGAGCATCCACCAAATGAAGATGAAAGTTCCTGAATATGAAAAAAGGATGCGTTTCTAATATTTGCAATCTTTTTTTTCTGTAACCATTCTGTAATCACTAAATTAATTTTGTGTTTGGATATTATTTGATTTAACTCATTAACATTTATATCGATTGGAAAAATTATTGGAATCGTATTCATCTGAATACAAGAAAAATAAATTTCGATTATATCAATNGGGTTTGTTAAAAANATTCCAATTATTTGATTATTTGATAAATTTAATCTAGATAAAGATCTAGACTTTGAGCAAACATTATGATAAAATTCACCGAATGTAATCTGTTGATTTTTATNACTAATAAAAATACTATCCTGATAATTGATATTTGAATTTTCAATGTAATGTTTCATTAGTTATAACCAAGACCAATTTTATCTAAAATCTCTACATATCCATCAACAACTATTGGTATATATTGTTTTTCGTTTTCGTAAACCGGATCGAATCCAAGTCCACATGCATTATCAATTAAGTTTGCTGATGCAATATGCATACTTGACAATCTACCAATAATTCCTTCAAGCGATGAAGTAATTACCGGTATCTTATCTTCTTTTTTAATCAATGTAATTGCTTCATTAATATCAGCAAAACTTCCAAAAGTTTGAGGTTTAACTATAAAAACATCACCACAATTAATTTTTAATGCTGTTTCAATAGATATAATATTTTTAATTGTTTCATCTAATGCAATTGGTATATTTGTATGAAAACCAAGCTCCAATAAATCCTCTAAATTATCTTGCTTAATTGGCTGTTCAATATATTCAATATTAAATCTAGCAACTTCCTTGAAAAATCTTATTGCTTTTGGNAAGTCATAAGATTCATTTAAGTCTACTATAAATTTCATTGATTCACCATATTTTTCAGTTAATGTTTCAAGCAATTCAATTTCATCATATAAATTTCTAAATCCACACTTTACTTTCATAATATTATATTTCTTATAATCACTCAACATATAAATTCCATTTACTAAAATTTTTGAATGAGCATTATCATTTAAATATAAATT
The DNA here is from genome assembly GCA_002701185.1 of Fidelibacterota bacterium. Classification (GTDB taxonomy): domain Bacteria; phylum Fidelibacterota; class Marinisomatia; order SCGC-AAA003-L08; family D37C17; genus TMED6. The sequence goes on along the minus strand of NZRW01000051.1, from coordinate 1,355 downwards.
TAGCGGCAATTTACTTTCTTTTGCTAAAATATCATAAATAGCTGTCTCAATTGCAAAACATGCTGATGGAACTTCAAAAGAGTGAACTTTTGCCATAATAAAAATTTCTTCTACATCAATNTCTTTAATATCTTTTAATGCTAACTTAAAACCTTCTAATGAATATCCTACTTGCTCATAGGTTTCATTATTAAAATTTGGTACTGGCGAAGCTTCTCCATAACCTGTAATATGGTTTGAATTAGTTATTTCAATAATCCAACTATCTCTATTAGTATGATTGTAACTAGCCGTTAATAAATTAGTTTTGATAAAGTGAGTCTTTGAATAAATTTTAATTTCTTTGATAATCACAATACTATTCCAATTAATAATAAAATAAAAAATAAACGTAAAAAATTAGACGTACCAAACAGAACTTGATTTAGCTGCTCTTTTTCTTTATTGTGCATATCTACAATTAGCTTTATAGAAACAGGTAAACTTAAAAATACTAATAATAAATCTAAATCCATCATAAAGGTTGAATTAGTTAACAATAAAATTACACATAAATAGGGTAAAAGCATCATTAAGTCATAAAGTACTATTATAGGATATTTTCCAAATCTAACAGCTAATGTTTTTTTGCCAACTTTTATATCAGTATCAATATCTCTAACATTATTTACACATAAGATTGCAACTGCAATAAATCCTATTGAAGATCCAATGATAATACTATCAATATCTAAAATTATTCCGCTTTGTAAATAAAATGTACCTGGAACAGCAATTAAACCAAAAAAAATGAATACAAAAATATCACCTAATCCATTATANCCTAAAGGGTAAGGACCAGCTGTGTAACAATAAGCTGATANNATTGCNAAACTACCAATTANTAGGATGGGAAAACCACCTATANATACTAAATAAATNCCTATCAATAATGCANAAATNAAGCAAAGGTANGCCCCCTTTTGCATTTGATTTTCTGTAAGTAAACCAGATTGTACTGCTCTTTGAGGTCCTAACCTATTTTCATCATCAGCTCCACTAATGAAATCATATAGATCATTAATAAAATTTGTTCCTAATTGAATTAAAATTGAAGCTAATAAAGTAAGCAATCCAACCGTTAAGCTTGAAAGTTGATTTTTCTCAAATGCTAGAGCAAGCCCTAGTAATACGGGTGCAACTGATACTATTAGAGTATTTAGTCTTGCAGCTATCAGCCAAGATTTTATTTTCATAAAAAAATTATGGTAACCTAGGATATTTTTTAAAATTTGGCTTTCGTTTTTCTTTAAAGGCATCTCTACCTTCTTGAGCTTCTTCACTCATGTAAAATAACATGGTAGCATCTCCAGCTA
>NZRW01000050.1 GCA_002701185.1 Fidelibacterota bacterium | reverse complement strand
TTCAAAAGATAAGGGTGACTATGTTTTTGATATTCCAAAAAAGTTTATATGGGTAAGTAAAGATAAAAATCCAACTTATCATGCTTCTTGGNTATTAGAATTACATGTACACATTAAAGAANNTAATACAGGTAAAAGNCCAGTNAATCATTGGAAAGTTTTTGTTGANGCTCAGACTGGNGAAATTCTTGAAAAATTTGATTTAGCAAGAGATTTAGTAGTNGAGGGAAGAGTTACTGGAGATGTTAAAGATGANCCATATGGAGAGGAAAGAAGTAGAGGNTTACAAAATGTAGANGTATCAATNGATGGTTACGGATCAACTTACACAGANTCNGAGGGTTATTATTCAATNGAAGCTGGAGATGAAAATGTTTTTGCAACCGTAAGNTTAGAAGGTAACTACCTAAATGCAAATAATCAAAATGGTTCAGATGCACAAATTAGAAGAATTGTTACTCCAGGAAATACGGAAGACTTTAATTTTACTGATAGCAACTCAATTCCAGGTGAAAGAGATACTTATTACCATGCAAATCACATACATGATTTATTAAAATCAATAAATCCAGAAATTAGTGGAGCTGATTATGAAATGCCAGCTAGAGTAAACATAGGTTCTGAAGATCCATATTGGCCATGTAACGCATACTGGGATTATACTAGTATCAATATGTTTTCAGAGGGAGGTGGTTGTGCTGGAACTGATCAAATGGCAGATGTAGTTTATCATGAATATGGACACGGTATTATGCAATTTACTTATGAACCTTATGATGCTCCATGGTCAACAGAGCTAAGTGAAGGAACAGCAGATTTTTGGGCAATGACAATTACAAATACGCCATGCTTAGGTTTAGGCTTTTTTGGAGATGGAACCTGTTTAAGAGATGGACTAAATACTAGACAATATCCTGGAAATGAATGTGGTGGTTCGGTACACTGTTTGGGTGAGATAACAATGGGTTCATTATGGAAAATGAGAAGAAATTTAATTTCAATTATGGGGTATGATCAAGGCGTAGAACATTCAAATGATTTATTTCACTATGGTCAAGTTGGTAGACCTAACTCTGCTCCAGATTTATTAGAAGAAATGTTAATTATAGATGATAATGATGGAGATATAAATAATGGTACTCCTTTTTATGCAGAAATTTGTTCAGCATTTGAGGAACATAATATTCCTTGTCCTATAAGTGGTCCATTTGCTGAGTTAGCGTTTACACCAGATAATTTAAATTTTGAGATATTCTTAGAAGATACGCAGTCAGATTTAGTTACATTATCTAATGTAGGTCAAGAAGGTTCAACAATGAATTATGCAATAGGTGTATCTCCATTTGAAAATGCACAAGGTGGACCTGATACTAGTGGAAACTTTTGGTCTGATTCAGATAATGAAGAATCTATAAATTATGAATGGATTGATATTTCAGATTCAGCTATATTATATAATTTTCCTGGAAATGACCAAGCTGGTATCAATCTTGATATAGGTTTTGATTTTCCATTTTATGGTAATATTTACTCTTCTTTTATAATAAATGCAAATGGATGGATTGGGTTTGGTGAAGATAGTAACGCGTGGAATAATCTAGAAATTCCATCAGTTGACGCACCTAGGCCAGCAATTTTTGGTTTATGGGATGATCTGAATCCTGTTAATGATCAATGTAATGATTATTGTTCGGGAGAAGTTTATTACCATTCAAATAGTGAACGTTTAGTAGTTTGGTTTGATAATGTAGCTCATTGGTGGACAGACTACAATGATATGTATTATAGTTTCCAAATTGTTCTTTATCCAAATGGTGAAGTTAAAATGAATTATAAAGAATTTTTAGGCGACCCTAATAATGATAGTGGTTTATACAGTGCTACGGTAGGTATTCANGATGCAGATGGTTTAAATGCNCTACAAATNTTAGGNGATACTGGNGCTGGAAATCAAAATGATATACATGATCAACATGGATTTGTTATAGCTCAAGGTCCTTCTTGGATNGAGTTAAATCCAACTTCTGGACAAATTTTAGAAGGTGAATCATCTGCTGTAGAAGTAACTGTTAATTCATATGATATTAATCCAGATTTATATTCATCATTTATTAAAATTGCATCAAATGGCGGCTTAGGAACAATCCCTGTAACTTTAAATGTACTTGCATCTGAACCTGGAGATATTAATGCTGATGGAAATATAAATGTTCAAGATGTAGTTATGATTGTTAGCTTTATTTTAGATTCAGCAACTCCTGATCCTGGTCAAGAATATGCATCAGATATTAATGGTGATGGAATATTAAATGTTATGGATGTTGTTTTAATTGTTTCGTTGATTATTGGATAGTTTTCATTAATAATGAATGATAACATTCATTTAAAGAAATATTTAACTAAAGAAAACATTCATAGTGGTGCTCCGCATAAAGTTTTAGATAAATGTAAAAATTTTGATTTTTTCATTGTCATACCATGTTATAATGAATATGATTATTTGTTTAAAACATTAGATTCTATAAACAAACAAAACCCTCTATTGTTAGAAAAGACTCTAGTTGTAATCGTTATTAATAATAGTGTTAAATCAAATTCAAATGTTAAGCATAACAACGAAAAAACATTTGATAAGCTTATTGGGCTTAATTACTCTTTTGAATTTGTTTCTATAGATTGTTTTTCTACTAAAACATCATTCAAAGATGAATTGGCTGGAGTAGGTTTAGCTAGAAAAGTAGGGATGGATTTTTCACTAAAATTCATCAAAGATTTAAACAGTATCATTTGTTCACTAGATGCAGATACAATTATTGATGAAAACTATCTAGATTCAATTTACAATAATTTTAAAAAAGATAAAATGAATGCAGCTGTGGTTAACTTTAAGCATCAAAATTCTTCAAATTCAATCATTGAGGAAGGAATCAGAAAGTATGAATTAATATTAAATGAAATTGCAGAAAATATAGAAAAAACAGGTTCTCCTTATGGATATGTAAGTATGGGTTCTACTATAGTTTGCAATGCAAAAGCTTATGTTGCTGTTGGAGGAATGAACACAAAAAAAGCTACTGAAGATTTTTATTTTTTACAATCTCTAGCTAAATATACCAAAGTACATAAAATTAAGAATGTGTTAGTTTTTCCTTCTTCAAGAGGAGAAAATAGAGTTTATTTAGGAACTGGTTTTAGAATGGATGAATACCTAAAAAATAAAAGTTTTAAAAATTTAAGTTTTACTCAAGATTCATATACTGAAATAAAAAAAATTTTAGATATTATAAATTTACATTGGAATGATAACAGCGATTTAATTCTTAAAAAGTTAACATGTAATCTNAACAAAAAGAGTATGAATTTTTTGCTAAACAAGAATATTTGCAATGTATTAGAAAAGTTNAAGGCCAATGCTAAAAGTAAGAGGCAGTTTATATTATTTTTTAATCAATGGTTTGATGCTTTAACAATAATGAAGTTTTTAAAAGATCAAAATTAAATCTATTATACTTCTTTTATCACAAATTTATTATCNATTCTAAATCTTTCTCCATATANGCCTTTTGAATCACCTTTCCCTACTGCTATAACCATAACAACATGTGATTTACTGTTTAAGTTTAATATTTTCTTAACTCGTTTGTGATCAAACCCTTCCATGGGACATGAGTCATAACCTTGTGCAACTATTGCCATCATAAAATTTTGGCAAGCTAATGCAGTAGTTTTGGTCACAATCTCAAAAACATCTGATTTAAAAATTGGNCCTCTTGGCATAGGTTTAAATAAACCTACTATTCCTATAAACATAAAAATAATCTTTTTAAAAATTCCCATTATACCNAGAGAATCATGAAAATATGATAATGGAACTAGTTTATTGTAATACTTATCAACTACAGGAATAAGTTTCTTTCTTTTTTTGTAATCATCAACAACTAGATTTTTATTTCTTTTCCATGTATCAATTCTAGATACAGAGACAATTAACTCTTGAGCTGTTTTTGCCGCATTTTGCGAAAAACACGCTTCAACAAGTTTTTGTTTTTTATCATTATTTTTTACCCAATAAAATTCCCAAGGTTGTAAATTAGATGAATTTGCTGCTAGTATTGCAGCATTTAGAGATTTATTGATAACCTCTGTTGGAACGCTTTCATCTGTAAATTTTCTAACTGATCTTCTTTTGTTAACAAGTTCAAAAAAATCCATTATTAATCCTTATAATTATGTTTTTATGTTACATATAGTATAATAATACTAATATTTATTATTTATAAATTTTAGTAAATTTTTAATAATTACTTTTTATAAAAAATATTNATAATCATGATAAAAATCTTTGCAATAGTACTATTTTTTTCTAATCTTTTATTTTCACAATTAGAAGCTAATTTAATTGCTTCTGATTTTGACCAACCCTTGTATATTTGTAGCTTACCAAACACAAATTCACTTTTGGTACTAGAGCAAGATGGTTTAATAAAAATAATNAAAGACAACAAAGTTAATGAACAGCCATTTCTTGATATATCTGATAGAGTTCATCAAACATGGTATCCAGCAGATGAGAGAGGTCTATTAGGATTAGCCTTTGATCCAAATTTTAATAAAAATAATTCACTGTATTTAAATTATATTGATCAAGAGGGATTTACTATTATTTCTAGGTTCAATGTAGAAAATAATTTAGCCAAAAAAGAATCCGAAAAAATTTTATTAAAATTAAAACAACCATACATGAATCATAATGGTGGTTTTCTTGAATTTGGTCCAGATGGCTATTTATATATTTCTATTGGTGATGGAGGTTCTGCAGGTGATCCAGAAAATAGAGCCCAAGATTTAACTAATTTATTTGGTACAATTATTAGAATTGATGTTAGTAACAAAGATACCTACACAATACCTGAAAATAACCCTTTCATAAGTAATGATAATGCTAAAAATGAAATTTGGCATTATGGACTTCGTAATGTTTGGAGATTTTCCTTTGATAGTGAAAATGGAGATATGTACATGGGTGATGTAGGTCAAAATGAGTGGGAAGAAATAAATTTTCAGCCAAATGATCACTCTGGTGGAATAAATTTTGGATGGAATATTTTAGAAGGAAANCACTGTTATGGTGAGNATAATAAAGATTGTAATTCATCTAATACTGTGTTACCAATTTTTGAATATCCAAATGATGCAAATTATGCAAAAACAATTGTAGGGTGGGATCAACCAGATATGCATGGGTGCAGTGTAACTGGAGGATATGTATACAGAGGCACAAATAAACCAGAACTTTATGGAAGATATTTTTTCGGTGATTACTGNACTGGAAAAGTTTGGAGTATGAAAAACAATAGTGAAAATATAGATTTGATTAATCATACTGATGAACTTTTAGAAGCTATGAATAAGTCAGAATTTTATTTATCCTCATTTGGACAAGATGATAATCAAGAGTTATATTTGATAGATTATTCAGGAGATATTTATTCAATAACTAAGTAAATGTATTTTATAATTAACATATTAATATTTTTATCATTTAGTTTTAGTCAGTGGTTTAATTTAAATCATGATTTCATAAATAGAACTTATTATATGTCTTATCCTGATAATATTTCAGAACAAGAATCTGCGCCGNTAATTATTAATATGCATGGATTTGGTGGTAATGCATTAAGTCAAAGATACTATTCTGAGATGGATGAATTTGCACATGAGCAAGGGATTGCAGTTGTCTATCCACAAGGTATAGTAAATTCAATTGGTTATGCTTCTTGGAATGTTGGAACTTTCTGGGACTTTTCCAATCTAGATGATGTGGGTTTTATAGAAGAAATGATTGATAAAATTTCTAATGATTTTAATATTGATCAAGATAGAATTTATGCATGTGGTATGTCAAATGGGGGTTATATGTCTTATGAGCTTGCATGCGAGTTAGAAGATAGAATAGCTGCTTTTGGTTCAGTTACAGGTAATTTTATGTTGAATCAAAGCTCAGGTCAACTATGCGAATTCACTAGAGAAATACCTATTATACATTTTCATGGCACTTCAGATAGTGTTGTTGATTACTACCCTCCAAGTTTTGATGGTGCATTAACTCCATTTGAATCAGCTGATTTTTGGAGTCTATATAATGATCTTAATATTGAAACAATGGAAGAGTTAAATAATAACGTTGAGATTTATACTTTTTCAAATGATTATTCAAGTACAATATTTAAGCATTATAAAGTCTATGGCGGAGAGCATGATTGGTTTAAAGAAAATTGGGGTTTTCATACAAGTGTTGAANTAATCNATTTCTTTTTAGATTANAATCTATCTGATTTTTACAATGAAACTATTTTAGGTGATGTTAATAATGATAGTGAAATTAATGTGCTTGATGTAGTNCTTTTAGCTGAAATAGTCCTTGATGGTTCATACTTANTTGAAGGAGATATGAATTTTGACCAAACAATTAGTATTCTTGATTTAATTGCTCTTATTAATATTATTTTATATTAATTTAATATTTTAAAGTGTGCAAATAGAGAAATAGAGTGAAGTATTACCGCTAACCAACCTAAGAAAATAAATGGCGATGTTGGAATTAGCCAGTAAGCCATAAACATTCCAAAGTAAACTAAAATTGAAATACAGCTTAATAAAGTTAGTCTTAGATTTTTATTTTCAATTAATTGCTTTCTTGAAAAACTAGATATAAACAAACCTATAATAAATACCCATAAACCAAAAAATCTNTAAATCTGCTTTAAATATCCTGGAAGNGTTGAATTTATTTCTGCCTCAAAAAGCTTATCAAACTTCATNTTTAGGCGCTGTTCATTTGCAAATTTNTCTAGCATCCANGGCTCACTTGAAAAAATCCAGCCTAAACCCATTAACATNAATATANTNCCTAAAATAAGTAGAGGAAGNGTAAACGGTAAATATTTTTTATTCATAATTATTTTTTTAAAAAAAAAACCTCATCCATTTAAAATGAATGAGGTTTAATTAAAATATATAAATTTTTCTTTATAGTCCCCAGTTAAGTACCAAGTTAACTAGCATAACTACATCAACGATATTTACAGTACCATCATCATTTAAGTCAGCAAATGGATTTTCATTATCATTAAATACATAGTTAATTAGAGCAACAATGTCGAGAATATTAAGCGTTGCATCACCATTCATGTCGCCTTCAATACCAATACCGTTACCTGTCATTTGAAATACGATCACTGGATCATATTCATCATCTGAGTAGATTGTCATAGTATTGTTTTGAGCACCATCATATGATGGGTCAAAATTAATAAATTTTGTAATAGTTTGACCAGCAGAGATACTAGATATGTTATCAGTGCTAAAATCAGCATTAGACATACTAATACCAAAAATCTCTAAGTCGACAGTTGAAGGATTATAGAATGTCATTTCTAATGTTCCTGTATCACCAACATTAACATTACCAAAATCATTGTCACCTGTAAATTCAGCTAATAGTAATGGATTATTCGAACTTACAAAAAATGCTTCATCTTTTGATGCTGAAAGAGCATATTGATCATATTG
>NZRW01000049.1 GCA_002701185.1 Fidelibacterota bacterium | reverse complement strand
ACATTGAATGCTGGACAAATATGCTTAGCTCCAGATTATGTTGTTGTTCATAAAGATAAAAAAGATGAATTTATAAAAGAAACAAAAGAAGCAGTTTCTAAATATTATCCAGATATTAAAAATAATGATGATTACACCTCAATAATCAATCAAGCTCACTATGAAAGGTTAAATGATTTATTAGATGACGCTATTCAAAAAGGAGCAAATGTAGAACCCATAAACCCATCAGGTGAAGATTTTAGCCAACAAGAATTTTATAAAATCCCACCAACAATAGTTACAAATACAACTGATGATATGAAAATTATGCAAGAAGAAATATTTGGACCTTTACTACCAGTGTTAGAGTATGAAGAAATTGATGAAGCTACTGACTTAATAAACTCTAAAGATAAACCATTGGGGTTATATTATTTTGGTCAAAATAAATCTGAAGAGGATAATTTGTTAAATAAAACCTCATCTGGTGGTGTTACTGTCAATAATGTCATTAGTCATCTTCAACAAAGTGAATTATCTTTTGGTGGGGTTGGCGCATCTGGAATAGGAAGATATAAGTCATTTGAAGGTTTTAAGAATTTTTCAAACCCTAGAGCTTATTACAAAGAAGTTGGTTCTAGATTCGATAAATTATTTGATGGAGTAAGGCCTCCATATAAAGGGAATATTGAAAAAATATTAAAACAACTAATGAAATAAAGTTGTGTCTTCTATATCTTTAAAATTAGGATATAAATATCTTAGATCAAATAAGGGAGGAATGTTTTCCTTTACAACTGTTCTTGCAATTACAGGTTTGATGATCGGAATTGCCAGTCTTATTGTAGTAACTTCAGTAATGAACGGTTTTGAAAAAGAGCTTGAGAATAGGATACTTGGAGTCATACCACACTCTGTAATTACTTCAGATGTTCCAATGCAAGACTATGATCAAATTATAAAAGATATCAAAAATAATAATGATATTGTTGATGCGTCACCATATATAAGTATTCAAGGCTTAATAACTTCTTCTTACAATAGTAGTGGTATAACACTGATAGGCATCGACCCAGCTAAAGAGAAAAGCATGTCAATAATACCTGAATATATGTTGTCAGGGAGTATTAGTGATCTTGATGAAGATAATACAATCATATTAGGTTCATTATTGGCAGCAAGTATAGGCGCATATATTGGAGATGAAATAAATATAACNACCTCAGATATAAAAACTTCAATAATCGGGTCATATCCCACATCTGTTAATTTAAAAGTTATTGGAATATATGAACTTAAAACTGAAATAGATCAGATTTTAACGTTAGTCTCTCATAGAACCGCCCAAAAATTAAAAAATATTAAAAATAATGAAACGTTATCAATCAGGTTGAAAACCAATAATCTTTTTAATGCTGAGACAATAAGTGAAACTATATTAAGAGATTTAAATAATAAAGATTTTTATTTTTCTTCATGGAAATCGTCACATGGAACACTTTTTGAAGCAATTCAGTTCGANAAATTATTAATTAGCTTAATGNTATTCTTAATTGTCGCAGTTGCGTCAATTTTGGTTTTGTCTACAGTAGTAATGACAGTTAAGTCGAAAGAAAGAGAAATTGGTATTCTCATGACACTAGGAGCAAATTCTAAACAAATAGTATTAATTTTTTTTACACAAGGCTTAATTGTTAGCTTAATTGGAATAATTTTTGGAGTATTGCTTGGATTTACTCTGATATTAAATTTAAATAATTTTATTTCTTTTATTGAATCGATATTAAATAGAAATCTTCTTGATGCATATTTTATTAATTACTTCCCTTATTTTATTGATTATTATCAAATTTTTATTATTTGTTTAATTTCNTTTTTTATAAGCTTAATTGCNTCGTTAATTCCATCATTAAAAGCTATTAAATTAAATCCAGTTGAGATCTTGAGACATGAATAAACTAGAATGTATTGATATATCTAAATCATTCATTTTAAATAATGAATCGCTAAGTGTTCTTAAGAATNTAAATATTTCAATTGCAGAAAATGAACGAATAGCAATATCGGGAAAATCAGGTGCTGGCAAATCTACCTTATTGCATATTATGGCGGGATTAGACAAACCAACCCTAGGACATGTTAAATTCAAGAATAAATTCCTCTTAGATTTAAAGAATAAGGAATTAAGCCAAATTAGATTATTGAATTTTGGTTTTGTATATCAATTTCATCATTTATTAGAAGATCTTACTATTGAAGAAAATATTCATATACCACTACTATTAAATAACAGTTTAAATAAAACCAATAAATCTAAATCTATTGAAATAATGAAATATCTAGATATTTATAAAAGAAAAGACCATTTACCATGGAAGCTTTCTGGTGGTGAGAAACAAAGAGCTGCAATAGCTAGAGCTTTAATTAATGACCCAAAATTTTTATTTTTAGATGAACCTACTGGTAATTTAGATTATGAGAATGCAAAACATATTCAAAACCTTTTAATAGATATGTCAAACAAACATGGTATTGCTTTAATTACAGCTACTCATGATAATGAGTTTATTAAAGCTTTTAAAAAGGTATATGAACTTTCTGAGTCTAAATTAAGTGAATTAAATGAATGAATTTATTACAGCTGGCGGACCTTTTATGTGGCCATTATTGGCATGCAGCGTACTTATTATTACTATAACAATAGAACGTTCATGGTTTTTACAAAATAGATTAGTATCACCTAAAGGCCTAAAAGCCCAAATAATTAATCTATTAGACAAAGAAACTATCTCTAAAAAACAAGCATCTGAGATAGCAAACTTATCATCTTTAGGTTTTTTATTGATTAATTGTATTAAATATAAAAATCTCCAAAGAGATAANTTAGAATCAAAAATTGAAGAAAAAGCGATAGAAGTCAAGTATGGCCTTGAAAGAAATTTAACAATGTTAGGAACTATTGCAACAATTAGTCCATTGTTAGGTTTATTAGGTACAGTGGTAGGTATGATCACAGCCTTTACGGGACTNACTGAAACTGCTGGTGCAAACCCAGATTTACTTGCATCAGGAATATCTCAAGCATTAATAACAACAGCTTTTGGTTTATTTATTGCTGTCCCTGGATTGGTAATGCATAAATATTTTGAACAAAAAATAACATATTTATTAATTACCTTACAAAAGGAAGTTTCTGATTTTATAGATATTATTAACTAATGAAGTTTTCAACAGACAATAAATCATCTTTTTCTATTGAAATAACACCGTTAATAGACATTGTTTTTTTATTAGTTATTTTTTTTGTAGTTACATCAAAAGTAGGTGATTCGCAATTCCTTTCTTTAGACTTACCAAAAACTGAATCATTTCAGTATAAAACTGTCCAATCAGTCAATGAAATAATAATTATTGGTGATGGTAGCGTATTTATAAATAATAAATTATTTAATATAGATGACTTGAATGATCTTGAACAAGCAATATTTGAATTAGAGAATAATAAAAACTCNCTTATATTAAGTGCTGAATCAACAGCATTACATTTGTGGGTTATAACTGTAATGGATATTTTAAATAAGAATGGATTTAATGAGGTTCAAATTAGAACAATAGAAAAATGAAGGAAGGAAGTTTAAAAAGACTATTAGGTTATACCTTTAGNTATAAATGGTCATTTTTGATAAGCGTTATTGGTTTTATNGGTTTTGCTTTTGCTGATATTGCAGCTGTTGAATGGATAAGACGAATAATTGGCTATATAAATTCCGAGGAACAAAATTTTAATTCTTTACTAGCGCTATCGTTAATTTTTATTGCAACTGGAAGGGGTATAGGTTTTTTNATTGGAAATTACTTTATGTCAAAAGTNGGGTTTGGAATAGTTCATGATTTAAGAGAGGAACTATTTAAAAAATTACATGAACTTCCTAAATCNTANTTTGATGCAAACCAATCAGGACAATTAATTAATAGGATTACATTTACAACTACTCAAGTTTCTGGAGCTGCCTCTAATGCTGTTAAAACCCTTATAAGAGAAGGATTTCTATTAATAGGGTTATTCATCTATCTGCTTATATTAAATTTTAAATTAACATTATTGTTAATTGGTACAGCTCCATTAATAGCAATAATAGTTTATGTAGCTGGTAAAAGACTTAAAAAATTAGCAACTAAAATACAGACTGCTATGGGAGATGTTACTCATATAGCATCAGAAGCAGTTGACGGTCATGTTGAAATAAAAAGTTTTAATGCACAAGAATATGAAAATTCAAGATTTTTAGTTGCCAATGCTTCAAATAAAAATCAAAACCTCAAGCTTGAAGCAACTGGCAATATGGCAACACCAATAATTCAGATATTGGTATCAATTTCACTATCAATTGTTGCTTATTTTGCATTAGGCGATATGTTAGGAATTTCATTAGATGCTGAAACATTTGTTGCATTTTTTACAGCTGCAGGTTTAATGGCCAAACCTATAAGACAATTATCAAATATTAATATTATTGTTCAAAAGGGCTTGGCTGCGGCTAATGAAATATTCGATCAATTAGATCAAGAAATAGAACAAGATAATGGTGGAAACGAGACCAAGATTAATGGACATATAGAATTTAAAGATGTTAATTTTTCTTATGAGACTGGTAATCAAATATTAAGCAATATTAATTTTTCAATAGATAAAAATGAAACAGTAGCAATAGTAGGCAAATCTGGTTCTGGTAAGTCAACTATCGCTAACTTAATTCCTAGGTTTTATTCGCATACGTCTGGTGAAATATTAATAGACAATATCCCAGTATCAGAATTTTCTTTAAATCACTTAAGGGCATCAATATCAATTGTTAACCAATCACCATCATTATTTAATGACACTATTGCAAAAAATATTGCTTATGGAGATGATTCTATAGATGTTAATAAACTTAAAGAATCTGCAAAATTATCAGGTTGTGATGAGTTTATTCAGAATCTGCCCGAAGGCTATGAATCAGAGATTGGTGATGATGGTGTTTTATTATCAGGCGGTCAAAGACAACGATTAGCAATAGCAAGAGCATTTTATAAAGATTCACCCATAATCATTCTAGACGAGGCAACATCAGCATTAGATACAGAATCTGAGTTAGTAGTTCAGGAAGCTTTAGATAAACTAATTACAAATAGAACCACCATAGTTATTGCACACAGACTATCCACTATTGAAAATGCATCAAAAATAATTGTTTTAGATANAGGTGAGATAGCTGAAGCAGGATCCCATAATGAGTTAATAGNTAACAAATCTATATACCATTCATTGTATAAAAATAAATTTGAAGATTCTCCTGCAGTTGCTAAGTCAAAATCAACATCTACTCAATTATTCTTGCCTGAATATGAAGACGAGGTTTCAACAAGTTATGTAGTTGACAGTTGGTATAAAAAAAGCATGTGGNTATATTTACTTTATCCATTTGCATTATTATTTACATATTTNACTAATAGAAAAAGAAGAAAATATATCAAAAATAAAGTTAAGTCATATAAACCAGATATACCAGTAATAGTTGTTGGTAATTTAACTATTGGAGGTACTGGAAAAACTCCATTAGTTAAATACATTACTACACAACTAATAAATAAAGGATATAAACCAGGAATAGTTAGCAGAGGTTATGGTGGAAACTTTAAAGAAACCTTACAAGTATCTGAAGATACACCTGTTAAGGAAACAGGCGATGAAGCTCAGATATTGGCTAAATTAAATGTACCTTTTTATATAGATAAAAATAGAGTAAGGGCTGTAAAGAATCTAATAGATAATCATGATTGCGATGTGATAATTTCTGATGACGGGCTTCAACATTATAGAATGGGAAGAGATATAGAAATTAATGTAATTGATGGNAAAAGGAGANTNGGAAATAATTTAACTTTTCCNGCTGGACCTTTAAGAGANTCNAAAGCTAGATTAAAAACAGTTGATTTTATTGTTAACAATGGTGGCCCAACTGAAGACGGTGAATACTTAATGAATATTACTCCGTCTAAATTTGTTCATTTAAAATCAGGTAAATCATACAGTGTTAAAGATTGGCCAATGCATAATCAAGTTCATGCTGTTGCTGGATTGGGAAATCCCGGCAGATTTTTTGATCTATTAGATAAATTAGGATTTGATATTATTAGACATCCTTATCCAGATCATCATAAGTTTTTGTCTAGCGATATTTTTTATTTGGATCATCTTCCAATTGTTATGACCGAAAAAGATGCTTCTAAATGTAAAGATTTTGATAATAATAAAATTTGGTATTTAACAATCGACGCAGATGTTAATAATAAATTTATAGATGATCTTGACGAAAAATTAAAATCAATTTCTTAACATGAATGAAAGTATTTATATTTTAATACCATCAAGAATTGGCTCAACAAGGATTAAGAATAAACCTCTTGTAGATATAAATGGCGAAACTCTTATACAAAGAGTATTTAAAAATGCTTTAAGTATTACTCCTAATACATATGTCGCAACTGACTCTGAATTAATAAAAGATAATATTCTTAAAATATCATCAAATGTTATTATGACTTCAGAGCATATTTCTGGTACCGATAGAATACATGAAGCTGCAACTAAATTAAGTCTTCCGGATGATACTCTTNTTTTAAATCTCCAAGGTGACGAACCATTCATTCCAAAAAAATTAATTAATCAAGTTATAAATGACTTCAANGAGAATGATTGTGATGTAATAACTGTTTCAACTAACATTCAGTTTATAGATGATGTAGATAATCCTAATTGTGTATTAGTTGAAGCTGATGAAAATATGTATGCAGAAAATTTTATAAGAGTTCCAGATTTTGATGCAACCATTAATCCTTTAAGACATATAGGTATATANGGGTATTCATTCAAGACTTTGAATAATATTGTTAATTTAGAACCCACAAAAAGTGAATTAGAATTTAAATTGGAGCAACTAAGATTTTTAGAAAATGATTATAAAATTTATGTATCTCATTATGATGGATATATACCAAATGGAATTGATACCGAACAGGATGTCATTGCCGCTAATAAATATCTTCAGAATAAATGAATATATTTGAGAACCATAACATAAAAAACTCACTTCAAATCAAAGCATCTTGTAGATTCTATGTAGAAATAACTAATAAAAATGATTTTAATGAGTTGTATGTTTTTATAAGAAATAAACAATTGCCAGTATTTATCTTGGGAGATGGGACAAACATAATTCCACCTGAATATTATGACGGCATTATAGTTAAACCATTATTTAATAATATTAATTATTTAAATGAGACAAATATTGTTTCTGTTGGAGCATCAATTAATTGGCATTATTTAGTTAAAGAAATGGTTAGTAAGAATATCTATGGTTTTGAAAATTTATCATTAATACCAGGTACAGTCGGTGCAGCACCTATCCAAAACATTGGTGCATACGGTCAAGAGGTTTGTAATCTTATAAATAAAGTAGATTGTTTTAATTATGAAACAGGTAAATTTCTATCTCTCACAAAAGAGGAATGTAACTTTTCATATAGAGATTCTTCATTAAAAAAAGGTAATTTAATAATATTTAGTATTGATTTTAAGACAGACTCTATAAATAGATTAAATCTAGATTACAAGTCTATCCAAACTTATTTAGACGCTAATAAAATTAATTTAGATTCTCTTAATTTAAATTCTGTGTCAGATATTATCTGTAAAATTAGAAATTCAATACTTCCAGATCCAAGTGAAGTCCCGAATGCTGGAAGTTTTTTTAAAAATCCTATCATAGATAAAAATAAAATTAACACTGAACATTTTTCATTGGATAAGTTAATTATTTGGGATATTGACTCCAAATATGTAAAGGTTGGTGCAGCAAGATTAATAGAGCTAATTAAAAAAGATCTCATCGAAGATAAAAATATTAATATTTACGATAAACATGCTTTAGTACTAACTACCAATTCAAAAATTTCACAAGACAGCATTTTAGATTACGCTAATCAAATTAAATCTAAAGTTCTTGAGGTATTTAATATATCGCTTGAAATTGAACCAACTATTATTTCTAATTAAATTATGTTTCTATGGTCAGCTCTTGCACATTTGATTGCCCTTACTAGCCCAGGACCTGATACAGCCATAGTCTTAAGACAGGTTTCAATGCATGGAAGGTCTGAAGGTATTAAAGCAGCAATTGGGATAGGTTTTGGAATTTATGTACATTGCCTACTAGCAATCAATGGAATTTCACTCATAATTTTATCAAATGATTTTTATAAGTTAATTATTAGTCTAATTGGCGGTATATATATTCTATATTTAGGAATGAATATGTTTATGAGTAATCTACAAGTAACTAATGAAATAAATAATAATAGTAATCAATCTAGAAATAGTTTTTTAAATGGTTTAATTACTAATATTTTTAATATAAAAGCATTTTTATTCTTTGTTTCTTTATTTAGTATTATTATCGATAATTTAAATGGAATATATTTTTATATTTATCCACTTTATTTTGCTGTTATGTCGTCTATATGGTTTATTTTTTTAAGCTTTATTGTTACTGCATCAAAAAATCAAACATTTAATATTTATTCAAACAAATATATATTATCTGTTATGTCGATTATATTATGTGGAATTGGTTTACTTATCATAATTAGGTCCATATATGAGTATTTCTAAAATTACAAAAGATCTTCAAGGACAAAATAATAAATTTCCGCCTGTACATAAATGGAATCCAGAATTATGTGACGGTCAAGAATTCTATATAAATAGAGAAGGGGAGTGGTTTTATAACAAATCACCAATTAAAAATACAAAATTAGTTAATTTATTTTCAACAGTTCTTAGGAAAGATAAGGACGACTATTTTTTAGTAACTCCAGTAGAAAAGGTACCAGTTAAAGTAGAACTTGCTCCTTACAAAATAATTGATTATTTGATACATGATGATCTTGTAACATTTATTACTAACTTAAACTATGAATTTAAACTTAATAATAAAAACACAACTAAATTAATTAAATATNAAGGTTCATCAATACCGATAGTACATGTTAGAGATAATATTGAAGGATTTCTAGACAGAAATACATATTACAATTTAATTAATTTTGCTCTAGAAAATAAATATATAGACAAAGATTTTTTATATTTACCCAGCAAGAACATAAAACACATAATAGGAAAAATTGATTAAAAAAACTGACTTACCACAAAAAATATGTCCAGTGTGTAATAAACCATATGTATGGAGAAAAAAATGGAAAAAAAACTGGGATAATGTAATTTACTGCAGTGAGAAATGCAGGAGATCTAAGAGTTTAAAGTCTGATTAATCCATTCATCAATATAAAACTCAAGTAACTCAAGAGGTAGCGAACCTCTCTTTAATACTTCATGATGGAAATCTTTAATATCGTATTTATCACCAAGAACTTCTTCTGCTCTTGTTCTGAGTTCAAGAATTTTTAACTGACCAATTTTATATGCCAAAGCCTGTCCAGGCCACGCAATATATCTGTCAACTTCATTTTCTATNTCTAATTGAGATTTAGCTGAGTTTTTTAGGAATAAATCTATGGCNTCATCTCTAGTCCAGTCNTTGTAATGTATTCCTGTATCAACAACCAGCCTAATTGCTCGCCACATGTCGTAAGTAAGCTGTCCAAATTTATCATANGGATCATCATATATATTCATATATTCCCCTAGTTCTTCACTATATAAACCCCATCCCTCAACAAATGCTGTTATTCCTCCATGTTTTCTAAATTCAGGAACATTTTCTAATTCTTGTGCTATAGATATTTGGAAATGATGACCTGGTACCGCTTCATGTACCGTTAAAACAGGAATTTCATATTTTGGTCTAGATTCTGGCTTGTATAGATTTGCATAAAAATATCCAGGTCTGCCTGGTGAAGGCCTATTGTAATAAGCAGTTGTAGTAAAAGGAGCAGTTTCTTCAGGAATAGGTATTACTCCATATGGAGCTCTCGGAAATACTTTAAATATTTTAGGTAACAATGGATCAATCGTTTTAGACATTATTAAATAGGCATCAAANAAATCATCTGCATTGTCATAATAAAACTTGGGATCTGTTCTAAGATAGTTTAAAAATGAACTAAAATCTCCATCCCAATTTAAATCATCAATAATTTGCTCCATCTCTGCTCTAATTCTTCTTAATTCATCCCAACCTATTTCATGAATTTCATCTGGAGTAAGATTAGTAGTAGTAAATTTTCTAGCAAGCTCTTCATAATAATCGCTTCCATTCGGNACATCCCTGATTCCTATTGAATTCCTTGAATTTGGTAGGTATTCATTTTTTAAGAAATCATTTAATGCTTTATAGGCTGGATTTATTTNATTGATTATTAATTCTTTGGCTGAGTTTTGTAATGATTTATTATCTATATTTGAGAATACTTTGTAGTATGGATTATCTTCAATTGATGCATTAATTATTCCATCTATTTGAGCTATAACGCCATTTGTCATTATCTTAGGCTGGGTAAATCCCTCTTTTAAACATTTTTTATTATTATCAATAGAGTTTTTTATATTTTCTGAGAATTGTTCTAATCTAATATACCAATCAAGATAATCTTGTTCTGAGGAGTAAACCAATCTATCTCCAGTTTCATAAAAGCTTTGAATGCCTCCTCTTTGGTTAAGCCTATAACAATAAGTAGGATATTTTTTTAAATTAATATTGTTTTGAAGANCAAATAGATAAAGTTTGTAATTAAGTTTGTTATCTTCATTCAGCTTATCAAAATTAATAGATTTTAATTTATTTAATGATTCTTCTTCAGAAATTTTANTTTCATTAAATNTATCAATACTATTTGATGATATTTTTGTGTTATATCTTTTATCTCCTGTATACGTAGCAAATATAGGATTTTCTTTAAGAGTATTTTCCCACTCTGTANTTAAAAAGGAATTAAATTTCTTATTTTCATCTTCATTATTTGATGTGCATGAAACAATTAATAAGAANAGTGGTATTAATATTATTTTAAATTTATTCATTACATATTTGGATAGTTTGGTCCACCCGGTCCTTCAGGTGTAACCCAGTTAATATTTTGAGAAGGGTCTTTGATGTCGCAAGTTTTGCAATGAACACAATTTTGACCATTAATNACAAATTTATGTTCATTATTTTTCTCAATAACCTCATACACACCTGCAGGACAATATCTTTGAGCAGGTTCATCATACATAGGTAAATTTATGCTAATAGGTATAGACGAATCCTTTAATTGTAGATGACAGGGNTGATCCTCNTCATGATTGGTGTTTGATAAATAAACCGAAGATAATTTATCAAATGAATAAATTCCATCTGGTTTTGGATAATCTATTTTTGGCATTTTANTCGACTCTTTCATGCATGCATGATCAGGGGTGGGGTGATTAAGAGTTAAAGGTAAATTGCCTCTAAAAATAAACTGATCTATTGCATTAAGCGCTGCTCCAATAAAAGCACCNAATTTATGAAATATAGGACCAAAATTTCTAGATTTATATAGTTCATCATAAATCCATGAGTTATTAATTTTTTCATCAAATGTTTTAGTTACAGTATTTTGTAAAGATTCGAAGATATGCTCACCGGCCAATATGCCAGACTTCATGGCTGTATGNGATCCTTTAATCTTAGAAAAATTAAGTGTTCCTGCNTTATCTCCAACTAACAANCCGCCAGGAAATTCCATTTTTGGTAATGACTGAAGNCCGCCTTTNATTAATGCTCTNGCNCCATATGAAATTCTTTNTCCATTTTTAAGATATTTTTTTATTGATGGATGAGTTTTCCACATTTGAAATTCGTCAAAAGGACTAAGATGAGGGTTTTTATAATCNAAAGGAATAACATATCCTATATAAGCTTCATTATTTTCACCATGATAAAAATAAGAACCAGAAGGNGTATCAAATGATGTNGGCCAACCATTNGTNTGAATAACNAATCCAGGCTCATGTATATTTTTATCTAATTTCCAAACTTCTTTAAANCCTATTCCATAGTGCTGTGGATCTTTTCCATCGTTTAAGTTGTATTTGTTAATAATCTGTTTCCCTANATGNCCTCTACAACCTTCACCTAAAATTGTATATTTNGCTCTTATTTCAATACCAGGTTCATGTCCAGGCTTTAATTCACCTGATTCTGATATTCCCATATCACCTGTTTGAACCCCAACAACTTTATCATTTTCAAATAACAGCTTACTTGCAGGAAAACCAGGAAATATTTCAATACCTAAGTTTTCTGCTTGTTGTCCCAGCCATCTGCATAAGTTACCTAAACTAATTACATAATTACCATGGTTATTCATTGGTGGCATTACAAAGGCTGGTATAGGTATGCCTATTTTTTTTAAAAGAAACAATAATTTATCTTTTTTAACTGGTGTATTTAATGGGGCATCCAATGATTCCCAGTCTGGAATAAGCTCATCCAAAGCATTTGGTTGAAATACATTTCCTGAAAGAATGTGGGCTCCGATCTCTGAGCCTTTCTCAAGTAGACATATTTCTAAATTAGTATTATGTTTTTGGTTTAATTGACCAAGTTTAATTGCTGTAGCTAAACCTGATGGGCCACCACCAACAATCACAACGTCATACTCCATAATTTCTCTGTGCATAAGATTTTTTTATTGTAATTATCTAAATAAATACATTACAATTATAGCCTCTTATAACTACCATTTATATAAATTATAGATATGAAAATTTTAGTTCCAATCAAAAGAGTAGTAGATTATAACGTTAAAGTAAGACCTCTTTCTGATAATACAGATGTTGATTTAAATAATGTAAAAATGTCTGTTAACCCATTTTGTGAAATTGCACTTGAAGAAGCAGTTAAGTTAAAAGAAGCAGGTCAGGCATCTGAAGTTGTTGCAGTCTCTGTTGGAAAAGGAGATTCTCAAGAGCAATTAAGAACAGCTCTTGCTTTGGGGGCAGATAGAGCAACATTAGTTGAGACAGACTCATTATTAGAACCTTTAGCAATAGCAAAAGTACTTCAAAAAATTGTAGATGATGAAAAGCCAGACTTAATAATTCTTGGTAAACAAGCAATAGATGGAGATAATAATCAAACTGGTCAAATGTTAGGAGCGTTACTTGATTATCCGCAGGCCACGAATGCCTCAGAAGTTAAATTAGAATCATCGTCAGTACAAGTTACTAGAGAAATTGATGGCGGTCTTCAAACACTAGAGTTAACTATACCAGCAATTATTACTACTGATTTAAGATTAAACGAGCCTAGATATGCATCACTACCAAATATAATGAAAGCAAAGAAAAAAGAACTTAATGTTATTTCACTAAATGATACTGGAGTTGATGCAAATCCAAGAACTGAATTAATCTCTGTCGAATTACCACCATCTAGAGAAGCTGGTGTTATTGTTGAAACAATAGAAGAGCTAGTTGATAAATTAAAAAATGAAGCAAAGGTGATTGAATGAGCATTTTAGTAATTGCAGAACATGACAATAATAATCTTAAAGGAGCTACTTTAAATACTGTTACAGCTGCCACATCATTAACTGGAGAAGTTAATTTATTGGTTATAGGCTCTAATGTTGATAATGTTGTAGAAGAATCTCAATTATTAGATGGCGTAAATAAAATTATTAAATGTGATGCTGATATTTATGCAAACGCAATAGCTGAAGATTTATCAGATATTATTGAAAGTCTTTCAAATGGTTATACCCATATACTTGCACCTGCAACAACTTTTGGAAAAAATTTAATGCCTCGTATAGCAGCAAAACTGGATACTCAACAAATATCTGACATTATATCTATTGAATCTGATGATACGTTTAAAAGACCTATATATGCTGGAAGTTGTATTGCAACAGTTAAGTCAAATGATACAGTGAAAGTAATTACAGTTAGGTCAACAGCATTTGATCCAGTAACACAAAATAATTCTGGTGTTGAGATTGAGACTATTGATGGAAAACCTTCTGCTGGAATTAGCAAGTTTGTATCTGAAGAGTTAGCTAAAAGTGATAGGCCAGAGTTAACATCTGCTAATATTGTTATATCTGGTGGGAGAGGGATGCAATCAGGAGATAATTTCCATTTACTAGATTCTATTGCTGATAAATTAGGAGCTGCTGTTGGTGCATCAAGAGCCGCAGTTGATGCTGGTTTTGTTCCAAATGATTACCAAGTTGGACAAACTGGTAAAATCGTTGCACCAGATTTATATATAGCAGTTGGTATTTCAGGAGCAATTCAACATCTTGCTGGTATGAAAGATTCAAAGGTCATTGTTGCTATAAACAAAGATGAAGATGCACCAATTTTTCAAGTAGCAGATTATGGATTGGTAGCTGATTTATTTACAGCTTTACCAGAATTAGATTCAGCTTTATAAACATTTATCCATAAATGTTATAAAATCATAAGGATGAACAAATTTATTTTTATAGTTTTATTTTCTTCATTTAACTTATTTTCATCAACAATAATTTACACATCTTCTTATATTGATGTATTAAGTGGAAAAGTAATAAATAATTCTTCAATCACTATCGATGATAATAAAATTATTTCTATAGACAAAGGTTATATCAAAGTATCTAAAAACGACAAACTAATTGATTTAAGAGGCTTAACTGTAATGCCAGGTTTAATGGATATGCATGTTCATTTTGGTGGTGAATACCAATCTAAAGCTGAAAGACCTGTAAAAGTAGAAAGAGAAACCGAAGCAATATTAGCAACAGCACATGCCTATACTACTCTTAAAGCTGGATTTACCACAGTAAGACAAGTAGGTGATAGTGGTCTTGTTGCTATATCTTTAAGAGATGCTATAAAAAATGAATATGTTATAGGCCCAAGAATTTTTACATCAGGTAAGAGCATTGCTACAACTGGTGGTCATGCAGATCCAACTAACGGAAAAGCAATTGATGATTATGAATATCCAACACCTGAGGATGGTGTTATCAATGGTCCATATGATGCATATACGGCTGTAAGACAGAGATATAAAGATGGTGCTGATGGCATAAAGCTAACTGTTACTGGCGGGGTCCTTAGTGTTGCTAAGTCTGGTGACAATCCTCAGTTTACAATAGAAGAGATTGATGCAGTTGTTTCAGCTGCAAAAGATTACGGAATGTGGGTAGCAGTTCATGCGCACGGATC
>NZRW01000048.1 GCA_002701185.1 Fidelibacterota bacterium | reverse complement strand
TTACGAAGTTATAGGATTTGATGGTGCAAATTTTGATCCATGGTATTCGGAAGATGCNCTTCATTGTAGAACAAAGGGAATTTTTGATAAAGANATGATTCATATTTCTCATAAATCAATTAGAACAAATGAGCTTTTTTCAAATAATATAGATNTAGAAGCTGAAATTATTGATTATGGAAATATTAATATTGATCAAATGCAAAGAGTAGCTGTTTATTGGAAATATAGTGCTAANGATGGGCCCTATNTNGATTTTAACCTANACTTTGATACAACATCTGATAATAGTNTGTTATACTCTGGTGAATTTCCCACTATTGATATAAATTCAGAAATTGAATATTATATTGAAGCTGAAAATGATTTGGGAAATATAGCTAGACATCCGATTGCAGGTTGGCATACATTTAAATTAGAAAATATATTTGGTGATATTAATGGTGATAATCTTGTAAACATTCAAGATATTATCTTGCTGGTAAATAATATTTTAAATAATGAGTACAGTCAGCTAACAGATTTAAATGAAGATGGTGAACTAAATGTTCTTGATGTTGTTTTATTGGTCAATTTAATTTTAGATTAAAATTATGAAAATCATAATATTTTATTTTTTAATCGGATTTCTACAGGCTATAAATTTTAGTGAAGATATTTCACCTATCATTTATAATAATTGCACTACCTGTCATAGACCAAATGAAATTGGCGCTTTTCTTCCACTAGAAAATTATCAAGATGTTTATAATAATAGGTCATTAATTACATATGTGATTGGTGGCGGTGATGATTTACGTCATGGTAATCCAATGATGCCTCCATGGCCACCAGATAGACAGTTCAGTACCCTTCTTGATGAAAGATATTTAGAAGATGAAGAAATTGACTTAATTGTAAGTTGGGTTGAAAGTGGAGCTATTCAAGGTGATCCTACATTAGAATATCCAATGCCAGAATTTCCTGAAGATTCTGCTCTTGGAGAACCAGATTTAATTTTTGAGATGGAAGAATCTCATTTCATTGAAGGTAATTATGAAGATGATTATAGATGTTTTGTTTTTTCATTAGATAATGAAGAAGAGATTGAGCTTTCTGCAATTGAGTTTAGACCAGGTAATAGGGAAGCAGTTCATCATGCAATTATAACTTATGTGCCTCATGGTGCAGCAGACCATTTAGAAAACTTAGATAATCAATATGGATATGAATGTTATGGTGGTTTTAATTTGAACTCAACTACTGATTTAATTGGTGGATACGCACCTGGATTAACATCTATTGAATATCCAGAAACAATTGGAAGAACCATTCCTGAAAATTCAGATATATTGGTTCAAGTTCATTATGCTCCACTTTTAACGGATCAAGAGGATTTATCCTCAATAAATATTTTTTATAAAGAAGAAGATATCGAAAGAGAAATAGAACAATATATTTTTGATTATTGGGAATTTGTTCTCCCTCCAAATCAAGTTACAACCATTACTAGAAATTTATATATTGAAAATGATATAAGTATGGTAAATATTTTACCTCATTGTCATTTACTGGGTCAATCATGGGAAATATATGCAACTACAATGCAAAATGATACAATTCCAATTATACGAATTCCTGAATGGGATTTTGATTGGCAAAGTTTTTATTATCCAGAATATTTACTAAAGATACCAGGTGGTTCTACACTTACTGCTACCTGTACTTATGATAATACTATTAATAACCCTGATAATCCCAATAANCCTCCACAATGGGTTTATCCTGGTGATGGGACAAATGATGAAATGTTTTTTATACCCATTGAATATTTAGAGTATCAGCCTGGTGATGAAGATATATATCTAGGTTTAGAAAATCAATGTCTTTATGTTGGTGATATAAATGAAGATAATGTGCTAAATGTATTGGATGTAGTAATATTGGTAAACACTATTTTAACTCCAATTGAAAACCCATGTGCAGATTTAAATTCAGATTCAACGACTAATATTTTAGATATTGTTATTTTAATTGAGATGATTTTAAATCGATGAATATTTTATTTTTTCTAATTTTAATTTCTTTAGTAACTCCAAATAAAAGTTTNATCAATGCAGGACCTATGGTTGGTTATTCAAGTAAAATGGAAGTTGCATTATGGATTCAAACCAATAATGAGAGTGATGTAAAATTTTTATACTGGGACAAAAAAAATCCAAGTTTAATTTTAGAAACTGAAAATTTTAAAACTGAAAAAAAGTCAGGTTATACTGCAACTTTAATTGCAGATAAAGTTACTTCCGGAACTGAATACTATTATCAGCCAGTTATTAATGGAAAAAAAATTAATTTCGATTACTCATTAGAATTTCAAACACAAAAACACTGGGAATACAGAACAAATCCACCAGATTTCAGCTTCGCTTTTGGTAGTTGTGCCTATACAAATGAAAAAGATAAAGATAGGCCAGGAAAAAGTTATGGGGGTGATTATTTTATTTATTCTTCTATATTAGAAAAAGATCCTGATTTTATGTTATGGCTTGGTGATAATGTTTATTTTAGAGAACCTGATGATTCTAGAACAGGTGTTTACCATCGTTATACGCATGATAGATCTTTATCTGAATTACAGCCGTTATTAGGGTCAGTACATCATTATGCTATTTGGGATGATCATGATTATGGACCCAATAACTCAGATAGAAGTTTTATATATAAAGATATTACTTTAGAAGCATTTAAAAATTTTTGGGCTAATCCAACATATGGAATTCCTGAAAATAAAGGTATAACAACTCAATTTAAGTGGTCTGATATAGATTTTTTTCTAATGGATAATCGTTATTTCAGAACACCTCAAAACAGAAAAAATATTTATAAAGAAATTTTAGGTAATGATCAAGTTCAATGGTTAATAGACGCACTTTTAAATAGCAAGGCTCCATTTAAAGTTATTGCTTTAGGAGGACAATTTCTTAATTCAGAAAAAATTTATGAAAATCATATAAATTGGGAAGATGAACATAAAAAGATATTAGATTTAATTAGTAAAGAAAAAATTGAGGGAGTTATATTTATTTCTGGAGATAGGCATTTTTCTGAAGTATCTAAAATGGATAGATATGGAGCATATCCATTATATGATTTTACAGTATCACCCCTAACTTCTGGATTTTGTGATATTTGTATTGATGAAAAAAATAAATATAGAATTAAGGGCAGTGGAGTTTTTCAGCGAAATTTTGCNACAATAAATATTAGNGGTTTACATAATAACAGATTATTAGA
Source organism: Fidelibacterota bacterium (assembly GCA_002701185.1). GTDB lineage: Bacteria > Fidelibacterota > Marinisomatia > SCGC-AAA003-L08 > D37C17 > TMED6. The sequence goes on along the minus strand of NZRW01000048.1, from coordinate 14,133 downwards.
ATATACTGTTTTTAATAGTTATGGTGAACCGATGTGGAATTATAAAATTCATGAAAATGAACTAAAATATGATTAAAAATTTTTGGTCAAAAGACTATCAATCAGCTAAAGTAAAATTTTTAGATTTAATTAAATCTCTCCAAGATAAAAATTTAAACATTCAACTGGAAAGTTTGGATATTGAAGAACAAGATCCATTTGGAAATGATTTAAGTGTAGATATAGCGTACATTGGTGATAATAATGCGAATAATGTATATATATCAACCTCTGGTATCCACGGTGTTGAAGGTTTTGCTGGTTCAGCCATACAGCTTAATATTTTAGATAATCTAGAATATATTCCAGATAACACAGCTTTTATTTTTGTTCATATTTTGAATCCATGGGGNATGTCATGGTTAAGAAGAGAAAATGAATCTAATGTTGATTTAAATAGAAATTTTTTACANGATGANGAAAAATATGAAGGTTCACATCCNCATTATTCAAAGCTTGATAAATTAATAAATACAAAAAAATTACCACGTAGATTTAATTTATTTAATTTAAAACTCTTTTTACATGGATTACTTTATGGTCAAACTAAAACAAAGCAAGCATATGCTGAAGGTCAATATGATTTTCCAAGAGGATTACATTTTGGTGGATTTGAATTAGAAAAAGGACCTAAAAAATTCATTGAGTATTTAAAATTAAAACTAATAAATACTACAAATTGCATGTGGATAGATTTACATACTGGATTAGGNCCATCTGGAGAAGATGCGTTGCTTGTAGATTTAGATCCNTCACATGAAAAATACATAGAATTAAAAAGTCAAAAATTTGGACATAGAGTGGCTAGTTTAGATCCAAAAGCAGGAGTTGCATATAAGATTAGAGGTGGTATGCAAAAAGGTACTGAATTGAGATTNCCTAACATAAACTGGACTAGTATNACTCAAGAATTTGGTACTATAAATGGNATAAGTGTAATAAGCTCTTTNCGAACTGAAAGTTCATGGGCTCACTATGGAAAACTAAGTGGAATAGATTTTATAAATCATTGGTCAAAAGTGGATTTACTTGCAGCTTTTAGGCCATTTGAAAAAAAATGGGAAGAAAAAATTATTCACAGAGGAATTAAGTTGTTTAATCACACACTTAATATGCTACAAAAAAATAGTACTATTTAATTTTGTTTAAAATAGGNATTGAAAATAATCTTAAAATTACAGAAGCCAGCATTGATAAATGAATTGGTATTAAATTATAATTATTTGCTAACTCAAAAATAAATTTAGATTCTACTAATAGCCCAGCTAAAATACCACCTAGTAAAATAGCAAACCCTCTAATAAAAGTATTTAATGCAGAAAAATGGATTACATCATCTTTTTTAGATATTTTATAAACTAAATTAAATGATGACAAAGTATAAGCAGAAAAACAAATTCCTGCTAATATTGAAACAATAAATGTAGCTAGTATTTGCAACTCATTATCTAAATAGTAAAGTAAAATCCAGAATATAGGCAAAAATACAATGGTATACGTTGATAACTTCAAAACCTTAAAATCGCCTATTCTTTCACATAGTTTACCAAAATAATTTGAGCTAGAAAAATTTGATACTTGCCATAAGGTCATATTGATAGTATAAATAAATACACTTAGCTCCATTGTTCTAAGCATATAAATAGAAAATAATGGACCAAAAAACATGATAGAAAAATTTATATATGAGCTAAATAGTATGTAATAAAAACTTTTATTTTGTTCATGTAATAAATTTTTAAATGAATAAACATATTCAATTATATTTTTAGTTTGTTTTCCTTCATAATTAAATTTCTTATTTAAATAAAATGCAGAGATAGTTCTTCCAATGAAAGCTGCCATAAAAATTATACTAAAACCAAAAATCATATTTTCATCAAAGATATCTAGTATATAACCAGCAACAAATGTTGCTAAAAATGATATAAATCCAATAATTCTATTTCTTTTACCAAAATATCTAGCACGAATTCTCCTAGGTACAAAATATCCCATCCAGGCAGTCCAAGCTGGTTGAATGATAGTGCCTATTGTCCAATAAAAACAGCTCCAAATTAAAATATATTTATAAGTAGGTTTATGAAAAAGTAAATAGATTAAGACAATCCATAAAAAAGCTTGAATATATGACATGGTAACAACAAATTGCTTAATATCTCTAAACTTATTTTTGAGACTTGCTGAAAATAATTGAAAACATGATCCGACAAAGGGAGGAAAAGAACTCAAAAAAGAAATTTGAAAAGGCGAAAATTGTAGAAATACTGCACATGCAGATAAGAACGTTTCACCCCCACCATACATAATGGCCCAAAAGCAACCCTCAATAGTTGATAATTTTAGATTTTGNTTTACTTTNCTTTTTGNCATTAATAAANAATGGTATTTGCAATATAAAAACTAACAAAACCTAAAATTAAACCTAAAATTGTATCAGAAATAAAATGTACACCTAAAAATACTCTTGATAACCCTACAATTACAGGCCAAAAAAATAGAAAAGTTAAACCGTCAAAAAAAGATGTAGTAATNAGAGCACTAATCATAGTTCCTGATGAGTGTCCTGATGGTAGGCTGTATTTATCAGGAGGATTAACTAAAGCTTTTACTTCTTGATATTTTTCAAAAGGCCTTTGTCTTTTTGTTATATTTTTAATCACATAATAAGATGGATAATGTAGCCCGTATGCAACTAAGCCTAATTTAATGGCATCTTTTCCAATTTCAGGATTAACTAGAACTGTAATTACAGCATAGCTAATATACATCCACCATTCTCCTGTAAAAGTAAAGGCTCTAAAAAANTAATATATAAGCTTGAACTTTTTAGCAAGATTATTAAGAGTAATTATTATATTTTTATCAATATTTATCATTTGTAATACAATGTAAAATTATTTGACTAATTCATATATATATATTAGTTTGAAATACTAATAAATAAGTAAATATATTATTATTATTTTAAGGAAAATTACAAAATGAAAAATCTCTTTATTCTAACTATCATTATTTCACATATTTTTTCTTATGAGATATACAAAGAAATAAAAATAGAAAATGTAAATGATCAACTAGTATCTAACCTTCAATTACTTAACATAGATATTGACCATGTTCACATGAATGATGATAATTCTATTAAATTTGCTATTTCAGAAACTGATTTACAAAAAATTCAAACATATAATATTCCATACACAATTATACATGAAAATTTGGAAGAGTTTTACGCTTCTAGATTAACTAATGATTTTGAATCTAGAGATTTTGAATTAGGTTCAATGGGTGGTTATTATACACTTGATGAAATTGTTCAAAATCTTGATGAGTTATACCAGGACTATCCTAACTTAGTTGCTGAAAAAATTTCCATAGGACAAAGTCTAGAAGGTAGAGATATTTGGGCTTTAAAAATGAGTGATAATCCAAACATAGATGAAGACGAGGCAGAGGTATTGTATACTGGATTACATCATGCAAGAGAGCCAATGAGTTATATGAATTTATTTTATTATATGAATTGGTTAGTTGAAAACTATGAAACTGACCAAATGGCTAAAGACATACTTGATAATAGAGAATTATGGTTTATACCTGCTATTAATCCTGATGGATTAATTTATAATCAACAAATAGCTCCTAATGGTGGTGGTATGCAAAGAAAAAATGGAAGAGAAACATGTAATGGTGGTGTTGATGGTGTTGACTTAAATAGAAATTATTCATTTATGTGGGGTTTAGACAATCAAGGTTCTAGTCCAGATGGATGCGATGAAACATATAGAGGAAATGGACCTTTTTCTGAACCTGAAACAGCAGCAATTGAAGCATTTATTGAAGCACATGACTTTCCTGTAGCATTTAACTATCATAGTTATAGCAATTTATTATTACATCCGTTTGGATATACTGAACCAAACCCTATGGATGAAGAAGATATACAAACATTTACGGAAATCGGTGAAGAATTGGTAAGTGTAAATGGTTATTTATTAGGAACAGGTGTTGATATTTTGTACGCAGTTAATGGCGAAGCTTGTGATTGGATGTATGGTGAACATGGGATATTTGCATACACTCCTGAAGTTGGGTCAAGTCAAGATGGATTTTGGCCTGCAACAAATAGAATTATACCTTTGTGTGAAGAAAATCTCTATGCAAACCAATATTTAGCATTGGTTGCTGGGTCAAACTATAGTTCAGATATTAGTTTGCAAAATGAAACTTTTGTTCAAGGACAAAGTTATCCATTAAATATATCTGTTAAGAATACAGGTTTAAGCGATTCTTCAGGTGATGTTCAAATTGACGTATTGTCATCTGAAAATCTCTTATTTGAGCTATCTGAAATTAACATTGGTGATTTAGATGCTGGAGAAAATATTGATTTAGGAAATATAACATATTTTGAAGTATCACAATCAGCACCTGAAGGCACCGTAGAAGAAATTATTGTTAATGTTTATGATGGATATAATGTTATTGCTAGTAATTCAATTTCTATCTTAATTGGTGAACCAGAAGTTATTGTAAATGAAGAATTTGAATTGCCTTCATCATGGGTTGCAGGATCAGCTGATGATGATGCTACTGCTGGAATTTGGGAGAGAGCTATTCCTAATCCAACATATGATGATAATGGAGAAATTATACAACCAGATTTTGATCATACTGAAAATGGTCAATTTTGTTTTATTACTGGAAATTCAGTTTCACAAAATGATAGTGAGTTTGGATTTGATGATGTGGATGGAGGAAAAACAACTTTAGTATCTCCACAATTTGACTTGTCTGATTATTCAACAGCTGCTATATCATATTGGAGATGGTATTCTAATTCAGCAGCTGGTGGTGCAAATCCAGGTAATGATGTTTGGAGAGTAGATGGCTCAAATGATGGTGGTAATTCATGGATTAATTTGGAATTAACTAGTCAAGATTCAAATGAATGGACCAAGCATCAATTTATACTTAATGATGAAACAATTTCTTTAACAAATCAAATGAAGTTCAGATTTATAGCAGAAGATGTATTCAATGAAGGTGATAATGGAAGTGGTGGCTCAATTATTGAAGCTGCACTTGATGATTTTCAAATCTTAGTTTTTAATGATAATTTAGCGGGAGATGTTAACTACGATGGAGATTTAAATGTCCAAGATGTTGTCATTATGATTAACATGATTTTAGGAAACATTGAAACTGATATGATTGCTGATATAAATAATGATGGTGGAATCAATATCCAAGATGTTGTTCTCCTTATTAATTCAATTTTAAGATAAGCATATAATTGAAAATTATAATTTTAAATGCATTGTTTTTTTTAACATTTATTTTTTCATATGAAAGAATAAATTTTACTAGTGCAAANCCTTTTTCATTTAGAGATATTATTACTAATCTTGAAAATCAAGAAAGCCAAGATGTTTATGGAATTTTAAGATTTCCTGATAATTATGATTCAAANAAAAAATATCCTTTAATCATTGGTGTTGCTGGAAGTTTAGATTGGAGTAATCATCATTATGAATATCTTGATATGTATAGAAATTTGGGTATTGCTACATTTGAACTTAACAGCTTTAAAAGTAGAGGAGTAAAATCTACNGTTGGAAGTCAAACGGAAGTTACTACAGCAATGATTATACTTGATTTGTATAATGCATTTGAGCTTTTATCTAATCATGAAAATATTGATAAAGANAATGTTGGATTAACNGGATGGAGTTTAGGAGGAGCAGTCACGTTATTTTCAGGATGGAAACCTCTCAAAGATGCTATTGGCACAAATCTAAAGTTTGCATCACGTTTAGCTTTTTATCCACCTTGTTTTGCTGTACCTGATAATATGGATTTTGAAAATGTACCAACTCATGTTTTGATTGGTGATTTTGATACATGGACACCAGCTCAAGCATGCATTGAGTTTGAAGAAATAATGCACTCATTAGATTATGATTTNCATGTTACAGTTTACGATAGCTCTTATCATTCTTTTGATAGGACTATGGGCTTAAAATATATTGAAAATGCATATTCTTTTAAAGATTGTAGATTTAGAATTGGTAATGATGGTTCAGTACTGATGAATTTTCTTAATATACCAATGTCTACACCAACTCTTCAAAAAATGGGGCTTTTATTTTGTGCCGAAAGAGGATCGATGATTGGAAATAATCCTTCTGCTAGATCAAAAGCTTTTATTTTTTCAGAACAATTTATGTCTAAACATTTATTAGGTAAATAGTATGTTTAATAAATTACCTTTAGATAGAAGCTGGGAATTTCATAATAATTTTTCTTTGCTAATGTTTGCAGTTATTATCATTTTAACTTTTATTGGTTTTTATTTACAAAAGCGAAACAAATTAGATGTAATAAAAAAGATATCATTTTTTATTATTATCTTTTGTTTTTTTCAAGAAATTATAGATTATGTCCATAGAGCTTTTCTTGACCCAAGTTACTCAATTTCATGGCAAAAAGACTTACCNTTACACTTTTGTCATTTTGCCTTTTATTTTTCTTTATTGGCCATTTATTTAAAGTTTAAAAATTCATCAAATGATAATGAAATGTCTACTAAATCAATAAGGACTCAATTTTTGTTTGATGCTTCATTTATTTTAGGAATGTCAGGAGCTTTACAAGGTATATTTACACCAGATTTTCAGCATATTCATAATTATGTGGGTATAATTTGTGCTCAACTTCAACACTCACTAATTATTTTGAATGTTTTTTGGTTAATATCAGCTTACAAGATGAGATTAGAATTCCATGGATTAATCTATACATATATTTTTATAAATTTGCTTGTTCCATTTGCTATCTTGCTTAACACTATTCTAGGAACAAATTCAGCTGGTGATTTTGCAAATTATCTTTATATAATGGAATTGCCTAAAGTTGATAATTTTTTGCTAGATTTTGTTGTAGATAAAAGTTTCCCTAATTTTATTTTTTATGTACAACCTTTAATCATTGGCTATATATTAATTCTATATATGCCATTTTTCATAACAAACAGATTTAAGAAAAATTAATATGAGAAATTTTCTGTTTTTAATATTATTTGGTATTTGTTNTNCTCAAGTATTTTACACTGACCTACCTGATTCCACAGGTGTTTATCAACCTATTATTATTGAGAATTGTTTTGGTTTGGATATTGGAGATGAAATTGGTTTGTTTGATCAAAATGGTCTCATATCAAATGATTGCAGTGATGATTATTCTGAAATACTTGTTGGTTCAGCTGTTTATGGTGGAAATCAGACAACAATTACTGGTTTTGGGTCAATTGATTATTGNGACTTTGAAAACGGATATCANNTACCTGGATGGATAGGTGGTCATAATATAGTTATTAAAGTATGGGATGCTTCATCAAATACAGAGTTTACTCCTGATATAAATTTTAGTACTGGAAGTGGTGANTGGGGCGATATTTTTTCAGTAATTGATCAGTTGACAGTCAATGAGCTTTCTATTGATATAAATAGTAATTTTAATTTGTTTGAANTNTATCCAAANCCATTTAATTCAACAATATCTATACAAGTTGATAANAGGATGATTAATCCTTTTAAGATACAAATTTTTAATCTATCAGGTAAACTGTTAGAAACTATTGANTATAAAAATTTCTATAACAATTCGATGAGCTGGGANGCTTCTAATCTAAATAGTGGTATTTATTTAGTCAATTTTATTTCACAAGATAAAAGTTTAACTAAAAAAATTACNTTAGTTAAATAAAAAAGACCCTCTAATAAAATAGAGGGTCTTTAAAAATGTTGTATTCTCGGTATTAATAAAACATTTCTACATTAATATAGATATATTTATGTAGAATATTTTGTGATTAATATCAATTAATTAAACAAACCTTTAAAAAATGACATTATTGGAGAATCACTTCCTTTTCCTGGTTTTTCTTTAAGAGAACAAGAATAGTTATTTTCTTTTAAAGCAGCAACAATCATTTTATCGCTAACTAATTTGTCATCGTAAACAACAACCATACTTGANGTNTCNAAATTNACATCTTTAGATTTAATGCCATCAAGTGANTTAAGAGCTCTATTAATTTTTTTAACACAGCCATTACCACACATCATACCNTTTACATCATAAGTTGATGTTTTTTCAGCAGAAAAAACTANACCTACAAAACATACNATACTTAAAANTAATTTCATTTTTTTNCTCCTTTTAAAATTATANTTTTATGAATTTAANATTAGGTTTACTAATAAAACAATATCTAATACATTTACTATAGAATCATCATTTAAATCAGCTTCTTGCATATATTCNGCATTTGAAACTATCATATTTACAATAATTACAACATCTAAAACATTAATAATTTCATCACCATTAATATCACCAACAACGGTATTATCAATAAATGAAACATTTACTGGTATTACTATATTTGGTTGACTGCTATTTGACTCAATAAGAATATATGAAACTTCATTTTGACTATTAATTTCATTTGAATCTATTTGAACATCATAAATTGCTTGCTCACCAAAACTAAGGGTATTAGAATCATTAATAGGCGCTAACCATTGATTATTTGGTTTAAATGTTAATCTTAAATTTTCATGAACATAATCATCATTATATACAATTTGAATTCCATCTGAGCCATTACTATTTTGAATACCAATAGTAGCACTTGTGGTGTAACCATCCATATTTCTATAATTAATATCTATCATTTTATTTTTATGAAGTACTACTTGAAAATCAAACATACCTTCATAATCTGGGTTACTTCCACATCTAACAATATCATTAAACCATATTACTTTCTTATCATCTATCATTTCATGATAAACTCTACCTTGACCTTCATTACTACATGAATTGTTTTCATTTTCAGGATTTAAATCATCCCAAAAAGCAAAAATTGCATTTTGTGGAGCGTCTTCAGTTGGGATTGTTTCATTTGACCATTGGTTATCATTCTCACCAAAACCTACCCAGCCATTTGGGTTGACAACTAACTGACTATAATTTTGCCCATAGTAATTAAAATCAAACCCAATTTCAATAATTTCACCATCATCATTATTTTGAAAAACAACTCTATTATCTTCGCTTTGTTCAATCTCAACCCATGTATAATCAGTATTAAAATCTAAATCACTATCTATCCAATGGTTACCAAAATCATCATTACCTGCAGAAACAGCTAATGGAGATGTGTTTATATTATAAGATAAGATCGATTCTTCTTCACCTGAATTTGTTAAAGTAAGATAATTTGTTACAACTTGATTTTCTTCTACTTCAACATTTAATTCATTATTGGACAACTCTAATTGAGCTTGAGGAAGATTCCAAACTGAGCCAGTTTTTCTTGTGCTAATAAATAAGGCAGTCTCATCGCTCAGTGGCATAGCAGCTCTATCATATGTATTATTAAATGTATATTCTAAACCAGTTGTCCCCCAATGATCTTCTATACCTATACTGCAATAGCCACCATGAAGTGGTGTTCCTCCTCCGTAGCTGCCATTTGAAGTATTATTAAAATCTTCATATTGTAGCAATATTTCACCATCACCTGTGGGAGTTATGTAATACATTGGGTCAAATAATATAGCTTGAAAACTTTCATTCGAGTTGTCTTCATAAGTTTTAACATTATTCCATTGGACAACATAAAAATGAAACTGTTCATCATAATAGCTATAAACAGCTCCACCATTATCAGCAGTTAAATCATCCCAAAATACTGCAAGCATAGGTGATGGACCACCTGGACCTGGAAGATGATCATTTCTAAAAGATTCAAGTTGACTACTACCAAAAGAAATCCAACCATTTGAACATACTGTGATTTGTTGATATTCCTGTCCATAGAATTTAAATGTGAATGGTAAGTTTATAACTTGAGAATCATCTTGATTGTCTCCATCATCATCATTGACAGTATTTAATGGAGTTCCAATATCTTGAATATCGATCCATTCATATGTTGGTTTTAGTGAATAATCTGAATCATTTGAATCATAAATGTAATAACCATATTCATCTGGTCCAACAGGGTCAGTTACTCTTACTGTACCAACTTGTAAATCCTCACTATGCTCAAACTCATAACCATATTCTGTACTGCAGGAAAAATCTAAAATTTTAGTTTCTCCATTAAAAGCTGAAGTCTCTAAGTTCATTTCAAATTGAGAAGAATTATTAGAGTTATTTGATGAAACTTCAGTAATAATAATGCTTTGCTGATCAATAACTAAATCTGGACTTAAAGTTGTAACAGAACAATTGAAAACAGGTGATGATAGCGTNCCTGAATTACTAATAGTTAAAAACCCATTAGCGCTCTCTCCAGGGTCTAGGATATTGTTNCCACCATCTAAAACCGAAAAGCTTTCTACTGACAATTGGAAACTTTCAATATTGTAATTAAGATTGGTAACTGAGTTAAAATCATAATTATTAGATAAGTTTATATATAAATTTAGATTACTATTGTGGTTTTCAAATTCTGAAATTTGGAATACAAACGCTTGTTCTGGATAATTTGTACCATTGCTTATATTCCCATAATAAACTTCAGTAAAAATTGGATTTATATCACTATCACTATATAGAGTTGCTGTAACGTTATTAAAAGTATCATCTCCATCATAATGGATTGGTACTGTAAGTTGAATTGTTTCACCTGGATTCATGATTTCATTACTATTAGAATCATTAAAAGAAGATGTTTCTAGACTTGCATATGGAACATAACTGTTTTCTTGGAATTGAATTTCACCCATATAAGGTTTGTGGTTGAATTTAGTTATAGTTACTTCTAAATCATCTGATATGGCAACATCACTTTGATCTAAATTTATGACAACATTACCTTCAGAGTCTGAAATACCCTCTAAATAATAGTCTGAAGTTCTCGATTCCATTAATGTAACTAAAGCTCCTTCGACTGGAGCGCCTTGTAAATTTGTTATATTAAATGACAAGAAGTTTTCTCCTTGAGATAACGTAGATTGATGAACAACTTCTACTTCTTCAGGAGTATCAGTCCATAATCTTGTTGCACCATCACCCATCAAATTATTCCAATGTGTAAAAATTGTAACCCAATCGTTTGGATTTGAAGGATAGTTTTCATATAAATTTGCCTTACCATAAACAAGTCCTTCACCTGCAGTTTCTAAATCTTTGGCAAAAAGGCCATAATAGATACCAATATTTACTGAATTATTAAACATAGTATGCGTTCCAACTGTAGCCGTCCCAATACAAGCAACTGCTCCTTTTGGTGATGTGGTTGACCCAGCTCTTAAGAACTTTTCAGAAAGACACTGCGTTTCAGAAGCAAATGATCCAGTTCCACAAGTAATAACTGTTGCAAAAGGTAATTTAAAGCCATTATTTGCAGCATCTACATCACTGTTTGAAAATCCACTCACACCATAATAACCTCTGTAATTAAAGAAATTTACCCCTTCGTCAAGTTGATTTACCATCCAACTATCATAACTTCCACCACTAATTTTTGTACGTATATCTTCAACACCATACTGATCCATTACAGCTGCAATATTTTCTGCAGTAATTGCACATGATATACCTGAAGTTGAAGGGTCTCCAACAAGGGCTGCTTTTTCATGCCAATTTTGACTATCATCATATACTTGCTCATATCCAAGTATTTTACTTACTACCACTGCAAGCTCTGATGAACTTCTAACTGAGATTCTACCTAGGATAACTTCTGGCCACAAGTCATTACCAATTAATTGAGAATACGGATGGTCTCCTTCACCATTATAACCAGAATCATACTCTGTATATGAATCTATATTATAAGTTCCTCCATCGTCACCAATCAAGGTAACAAATTCAGGAGGTACATCCCAATTCATTGAACCCTGAATATAATTTTTGATTGCTGTAGTGCTGCTTCCTCCAGTATCTGAGGTATTAGCAGTATATACAATATATCCCTGTTTTCTTCTCCATTTAACTAGCTGCTGAAAATATGGGTTAGATTCTGTTGAACCACCACATATGTATAATATGGAAGGTTTTTGATAGTCTTCATTTCTAGAATTTGTTGAAATAGGATTTAAAGCCATTGCATTTATTAATCGTTCAAATACTTTTGATTTTGGAAAATCTGTATAATTTGAATTGTTTGTCTCATTAATTTTTGTAATAACAATTTCAACTTCTTTATATATATTTACTCTTTTTTCAATGGGATTGTAGGAAAATGGTACAAACTCTAAATTTACAAACTCATAACCACGCATATTCTGTCTTTCTGAAACAATTAAATTTTTTGACGGAAATTGTGTATTGCTTGAATAAATCTGATTATTTTTTAAAAACTTTTTATTATTAGTATCAAAAGATTGCTGAGGAGCTATATAAATATCCTGAATTTCATCTTCTGATAAAATATTATATTCAATATCGTAAGTAGCATTCTTATCCAAAATTACAAATGATGATAATGAAGGTAGTGCAGGCTCACCAGATACTGATCTAGTACCAGAACCTGAAACTGTAATAATGTTGCCATTTTGATTGTTTTTTACTTCATAATCTTGAAGATTAAAATTGATTTTTATTTTGTCATTTGTTTGTTCTTTAATTTCAAAAAATGTGTTTGCAGATAAAACAAAACTAAAAAACGATAAAAATAAAAATTTTTTCACAATAATTCCCCTTAGATAAATTATACATATTACGATTTACAATATTAGTTAATATGTTTGTTTGTACATATACAATTGTTGTTACAAAATGTAAACACCAATTTAAGTTAAAATGTTTGTTCAATAAAAACTTTTTTATATTATATTATGGCCTATCATTTTTTTAATAAAATGAAACTAATTATGGTGGCCGTAGCTCAGTTGGTTAGAGCGGCCGGTTGTGGTCCGGCAGGTCGAGGGTTCGAATCCCTTCGGTCACCCATCTTTGAAGCCCTCCTAGCTCAACTGGATAGAGCACTGGATTTCGGCTCCAGGGGTTACAGGTTCGAATCCTGTGGAGGGTACTATGAACAATTTCAATAAAATTTATAAATTTCTATGGCTAATTTTGATTTTACTAATCATGTTTTTATCATCACAAAGAAATGTGGAAACGATAGATGGTAAAAAAGAAATTGTTTCAGTATTTTCAAGTTCACCTTATTTATCTATCATTACTATAATCTTTATTGTTTTTATGACTTTCATTGGTGTGTTAAGGGCACTTGAATCTAGAAATCAATGGAGAAAAATTGCTGAAGAAGAAAAAGCAAATCAAGTATTAAAAAAAATAGAAAAAGAAAAAAAATAATTTTATGCTGACTTTAAGGCTTGATTTTTTTTCATTTTTAGATTAGATTAAATCTCTCAATTACACGAATAATACAACTCAAGAGGAGGAGTTTTGATATGAAGAAAATCATATTTATATCAATGTTAGTTGTATCATTGTTATCTGCTAGACAGGTTTTTCCTGAAACAGATAAAGCAATGTCAGTTAAAGCAAATAGCTACAACATTCTTAACGTTGATAATAATACAAATGAAAACACCTTAAGAAATTCTAGAGAAGAGATTACTCTTTTTGAATGGGATTTTGAAGGTGATTTATGGAATTCTGATGATGGTTGGACTTTGACTGAATCAGATTACTACAGTGAAACACATAGTTATGTATCACCAAATGATGCATCTACTTTAGGGTCAACATGGAACTTAGTTTCTGATATTGTTACCTTACCATTACTAGGTGATGGAGAAGTAATGCAGTTTGATTTTTGGGTAAAAGGAGATACTCCTGATACTGATGGTGATGATGATGGTTTCTTGGAAGATTACTATCAACTATCAATTATGGATTTAAATGCTTTAGCATGGCATGCTTCAGCTAATGCGCCAGATTCAGAAGGTAATTCATATTGGTGCTCAGATGAAACTGTTGGTTCTAGTGGTGGTTATTTAGATGAATGGATGCAATATTTAGATACACCTACAATTTCTATTAATACTGGAGATGCTTTGTATTCTCAAATAAAATTTGAAATAGAAGATGAATCAG
>NZRW01000047.1 GCA_002701185.1 Fidelibacterota bacterium | reverse complement strand
TTCCAAAATAATAACACGGTCCATCCTGTGTACATATTTGAAACTGTTTAAACCAGGGTAAATTTCCTTCTTCATCTATATAATCCACACTCCATTTATTGTTTGCGCCATCAAAAATTAAATTTGATAAACTACAGTCAGTATTGCCTGTTTGAGTTTGAGTAGTAAGCAAGGCTAAACCTGGTGCCGTTTGATCTTTAAGTTCTATTGCTATATCTAAACCATCTAATCCTGCCTGAACTGTCACACCAAGCATAATGTATCCTTGAAAAGAGTTTGGCCAAACACCCCAATCTGAATCATTAAAAATAACATTCAATGGCGTAGTTGCTTGCATATTATTTCCATTAGTACTCACATTAACATCACCTATTAATTCAAAATTTCCAACTTCCCCTGTTTGTAAATCTCCAGTAATCTTATACACACCTGATGTTAATTGCCCAAACGCACCATCAGCATAGCCAATTGCATATGCTACAGCATCTTCAGCTTCAGGATTTACAATCGCAACTCCATATAAATACCAAGGACCAAAAAAGCCTCCAGCATCACAACATCCGCCATTAATACCCATTGATACGTATGTGTTCTCTTCACTATATGTACCACGCAAATTAGTTATATCTTGTCCTGAGTTCGCATCACCTGTATCATCTTCAGCTAACAAGGCATAGTAGTTACTTGGTGGCGGAAATGAATTATCTATATTATAAGGCGTTTGAGACACAATCATTCTACCATAATCAAACCCTAATGGCTCAGAATCTACTGCAGCTGACACATACCAAGTTACATCCTGGGAACCATCATTAGCTATAACACTTTCCCATGTATTTTCATAACCTTCATCAGTCATTGGTATAGCTGAAGCACTTTGCCATGTATTTTGTCCATCTGTTGATAAAAATACACTTCCTTCTGGGTTAGCTATTGCTAANTCAGGTGAAATATCTACNTTNACAATGAATTCTTGTCTAGGAGCACTTGATGCTAAATTCTCAATAAACTCATTTCTAGTTTGTAATTGATTATACATTGATTTTGCTTCCATTGCTTGTTTCCAAATTTCAGAAAAGGCATCTTTAGCTATANTCGTATTTTCTTGATAATATGGCACAAATTCATTTAGNGCAGTTTTTTGATTTTCNCCTAATGAGAATGTTATAAATAAAANAATAAATATTTTTTTCATTTTGGCTCCCAATTATATTTTTACAAAGTTATAAAGAATAACTATTTTATACAAAATTTTTTGTGATAAATATTACAAATTTTCATTTGTTCTTATAGCATTTTTTGCAGCACTTAATCGTGCGATGGGNACACGATAAGGAGAACAGCTCACATAATCTAAATTAATATCATCAAAAAAATATATTGATTTAGGATCTCCCCCATGTTCGCCNCAAATNCCGATTTTAATTTTAGGTTTTGTTTTTCTACCTTTTTTAGTAGCNAGCTTTACTAACTGACCAACACCAATTTGATCAATTGTTTTAAAAGGATCTTCCAACAAGATNNCATTATCAAAATAATCTTGAATNAAGCTACCAATATCATCTCTAGAAAAACCAAATGTTGTTTGAGTTAAATCATTTGTACCAAAAGAGAAAAAATCNGCTTTTTCTGCAATTTTATCTGCAGTTAAGCACGCCCTCGGTAATTCAATCATGGNACCCAACTTATATTTAATCTTAATATTAAATTTTTTATTTAATCTTTTTGCGATGTTATCTACTACATTTTTTTGATTTTCAAATTCANCTACAGTGCTAATTAAAGGAATCATGATTTCTGGATTGGGCTTAATTCCTTCTTTAATTAATTTAGCACACGCAGCAAAAATTGCCTCGACCTGCATTTCTGTAATTTCAGGAAATGATATAGATAATCTACATCCTCGATGACCCAGCATAGGATTAATTTCAAATAAGTCAATAATTCTATTTTTTATNTCNTTTGTTGATATATTCATATTTTTTGCAAGGNCNTCAATTANTTCNTTATTTTTTTGAGAAGGNAAAAATTCATGCAACGGCGGATCTAATAATCTTATAGTTACTGGTAAGGGAGCCATTTCTTTTAAAATGGAGTAGAAATCTTTTTNCTGGTATGGAAGCAATTCCATAATAGCTTTTTTTCTATTAATATTAGAATGTGATAAAATCATTTTTTGCACACTACGTATTCTTTTTTTATCAAAAAACATATGCTCNGTTCTACATAACCCAATACCTTGTGCTCCAAGTTTTTTAGACAGCGCTGCATCTTTAGGATTGTCTGCATTAGTCCTAATTTTTAATCTTTTAAATTTGTTTGTTAACTTCATCAGTTTTAAAAAATATTTATTTTTGAAAAAATTAGATTGCACTAACTTTAATTGTTGATCATAAATAAAGCCTTCAGTACTATTGATTGTAAACCAGTCGCCCTCTTTATANTTAACCCCATTAATTAATAGTGTTTTTCTTTTTAAATCAATATTTAAATTAGCGCACCCTACAATACATGCTTTACCCCAACCCCTTGCAACCAAAGCTGCATGAGATGTCATTCCGCCCTTAGCTGTAATNATACCCTGAGACACGTGCATNCCTTGCACATCTTCAGGAGAAGTTTCATGCCTTACTAGAATTACTTTTTTATTTTTATTATGCCACTCCTCAGCATCAGATGCTGTAAATACAATTTGCCCACAGGCCCCACCTGGACTAGCAGGNAGACCTGATTCTATTGGCTTAGTTACTTTTTCTAATTCTGGGTCTACTTTNGGATGCATGATTTCATCAATATTNTTTGAAACAATTCTATCTAANACTTCNTTTTGTGTTATTAGTTTTTTTTCATTCATTTGGACTGCAATTTTAATAGCAGCCTCACCTGTTCTTTTTCCACTTCTCGTTTGNAACATCCAAAGATTNCCAGATTCAATTGTAAACTCAACATCTTGCATATCTTTATAATGTTTTTCCAAAATATTTTTAATATTTATTAACTTTTTATAAACCTTTGGCCACGTTTTCTCAAGAGTTTTATTTTTTTTNGTTTGCAAGGTTTTGCTTGATTCGTTAATGGGGTGTGGCGTTCTAATTCCAGCTACCACATCTTCTCCTTGAGCATTTTCTAACCATTCACCGTATAAATTATTATCACCGTTTGATGGGTTACGCGTAAAAGCAACACCAGTAGCCGATGTATTTCCTAAATTNCCAAAAACCATACTTTGCACATTTACTGCTGTTCCCCAATNATGAGGAATATTTTCAATATTTCTATATTGAACAGCTCTTTTNCCATCCCANGATTTAAAAACTGCCTCAATTGCGCCCCACAATTGTTCTTTNCATGAATCAGGNAACTCAACGNNCAGNTCTTTTTTNATTTTTCTTTTAAATTTTNNAATTAAATATTTTAAATCATCAGTTGANAATTCATAATCATTNTTAATNGCATTTTTATTTTTATATTTTTCTAAAATATNTTCTAGTTTTTCTCTNATTTGAACATCATTTTTTTGTTCAGCTTTTTCCATCACCACATCTGAATACATCATAATCAACCGTCTATATGAATCGTATACAAAACGTGGATTTTTGGTTATTTTAATCAGCGCTGGTATAGTATTGCTAGTTAATCCAATGTTTAACACAGTTTCCATCATTCCAGGCATCGATACTTTAGCCCCTGATCGGACAGATAGAAGAAGTGGGTTATTTTTGTCTCCAAACTTTTTCGACATTACTTGTTCAACAGCTTTCAAAGAACTTAATATATCTTTTTTAACTGTGTTATTTAGAGCATTATTTTTTAAAAATAAATTACATACAGAGGTTGTAATAGTAAATCCTGGAGGAACTGGTATATTTAAACTTGACATTTCTGCAAGATTTGCACCTTTTCCACCTAATAAATTTATTTGTGTGGCGTTACCCTCATTTATGTTTTTTCCAAATAAATAAACGTATTTCATATTTTAAAATTATAAATTTGTATTTAGATTTGAGTGCTATAATGTACATAAATGCATTATATTTAGTTATATTTATTTAGTATCAGTTCAAATTAAAGGAGCATAAGTTGGAAATAGAAAGAATGAATAAAGGTCAATGGGGAAAGCTAAGAGCTTTTTTTGACCTAAAAACATCAGATGGATTTGTAATAAAAGGATTTAAGTTAGTTGAAGGAATTAGTGGATTGTTTGTAGGCATGCCTAGCACTCAAGGAAAAGATGGTGAGTATTATGATACAGTGTTTGCTGACAAAGATTTACGAGATGAATTACAACAAGTAGCCTTAAGGGCTTATGGTCAAGAAAGCATTCCCACACCTGAACCAACTCCTGATAATATGGAACAGAATTCAGTTGATTCACCAGTTGCTCCTAATGTTGATTCTGCTAAAAATTCTGAATTTTCAGATGATGATATACCATTTTAAGTGTTAAAGGGGTAATATGTTTAAGTTTCTTTTTTCTTCAATAGGACAAAAAATTCAAATTGCTTTTTCTGGCTTAGCTTTAGCTGTGTTTTTGCTATTTCATTTATTTAATAATTTAGTACTATTCACAGGTGCTGAAAATTTTAACAATATGGTTAGCTTTTTAAAAAGTATTCACATTTTAGTTCGCGTTCTTGAAGTTGGATTAGTTGCTATTATTTTATTGCATATAATTAATGCAATTATGACCACAGTTAAAAATAGAAAAGCGAATAATGGTAAATATGCAGTTGCTGCCAACACGGCTCCTCAATCATCAAAAACTATGATTTGGTCAGGTATGATCATTTTATTCTTCTTTATCATACATTTAAGATATTATTGGTATACATTTCAAAATATGGCAAAAGATGCAGATTTTTTTGAGGTGATGCTTAGGAATGAATTTGGTTATCTAGGGCACACGCCAACAGCGATCTTTTATATTTTAGCAATTATATTGATAGCTTCTCATCTTAAGCATGGTTTTGTTTCTGTGTTTAAAACTATTGGACTACCATCAAAGTACAGAGATCAAATTATACATTATTTAGCATTCATTTTTTGGGCAATTATACCTTTAGGTTTTATTTTAGTTGTGCTATATATACAGTACCTATCCAGACTATAAACGTGCAAATCGTGTATTTACTTTTTAATTAATTATTATTAAATTATAGCAATAAAAAAAGAGAGAAATAAAATAGAAAACTTTACATTAAAGTCGAATGAACCTAATGGCCCCTTAAAAGATAAATGGACCAGCCATAAATTTTCAATGAACTTAGTTAATCCAGCTAATAAACGAAAATATAATGTTATTGTTGTTGGAACAGGATTGGCTGGCGCTTCTGCATGTGCTACTCTTGGTGAATTAGGCTATAATGTTGACGCATTTTCTTTTCATGAATCTCCTAGAAGAGCTCACAGTATTGCGGCTCAGGGTGGTATTAATGCTGCTAAAAATTATAGAAATGATGGTGATAGTATTTTTAGGTTATTCTATGATACTATAAAAGGAGGTGATTATCGGTCTAGAGAATCTAATGTATATAGGCTAGCTGAAATTAGTAATAATATTATTGACCAATGCGTAGCTCAGGGTGTGCCATTTGCCAGAGAGTATGGTGGTTTATTAGATAATAGATCATTTGGAGGTGCTCAAGTATCTAGAACTTTTTATGCTAGAGGCCAAACAGGACAGCAGTTATTACTTGGTGCATATTCTGCATTAGCAAGACAGATGCATTTACAAAAAGTGAAATTTCACTCTAGAACTGAAATGGTAGATTTAATTGTTATTGATGGACAGGCAAAGGGTATTGTTACGAGAAATATTTTAGATGGTTCAATACAAGCTCATTTAGCAGATGCAGTAGTTTTAGCAACTGGAGGTTACGGCAATGTATTTTACTTATCAACCAATGCAATGGCTAGCAATGTTACAGCTACGTGGAGAGCGCATAAAAAAGGTGCCTTTTTTGCTAATCCTAGCTTTTGTCAAATACACCCAACATGTATTCCAGTATCAAGTGACCACCAATCTAAACTGACATTAATGAGTGAAAGTTTGAGAAATGATGGTAGAGTATGGGTTCCTAGAAAAAAGGGTGATAATAGAAATCCAAAAGATATTCCAGATAGTGAAAGAGATTACTACTTAGAGCGTATTTATCCATCATTTGGAAATTTAGTACCAAGAGATGTAGCTTCTAGGCGTGCTAAAGAGATGTGTGATATGGGGCATGGCGTTGGAGAAACAGGTTTGGCTGTATATTTAGATTTTGAAGATGCAATTAATCGACTTGGTGAATCTACAGTTGCAGCAAAATACGGCAATTTATTTGATATGTATAAGCAAATTACTGGAGAAAATCCGTATAAAACACCAATGAAAATTTATCCAGCCATCCACTATACCATGGGAGGTTTGTGGGTAGATTATAACTTAATGAGTAATTTACCAGGACTTTTTGTAATAGGAGAAGCTAATTTTTCAGATCATGGAGCCAACAGACTAGGCGCAAGCGCTTTGATGCAAGGCTTAGCAGATGGATATTTTATTGCACCAAATTGTGTAGGCAATTATTTAGCCACACAAAAGCCAATTGATTATAATTTAAGTCATCCTATAGTATCAGAAGATATTCATAATGCTAAAACATTTTTTGATAAATTGATAAATACCAATGGAAAACATTCTGTTGATGAAATACATAAAAAATTAGGGCGCCTAATGTGGGATTATGTTGGAATGGCAAGAAATGAGCAAGGTTTAAAGTTTGTATATGATGAAATTCAAATACTAAAAGATTTATTTTACAATGATATTAATATTCCAGGAACACAAACTTTTAATCCAGAATTAGAAAAAGCAGGAAGACTAGGAGACTTTTTAGAGCTTGGACAATTAATGGCTCTTGATGCATTAGATAGAAACGAATCATGTGGAGGTCATTTTAGAGAAGAATACCAAACTGAAGAAAATGAAGCCAAAAGAAATGACGATGATTATGCCTATGTTTCAGCCTGGGAGTACAATAAAAACATTAATAAATCTCAGTTACATAAAGAAAATTTAGATTTCAAAGAAGTAAAGTTAACTTCAAGGAGCTATAAGTGATGCAATTAAATCTTGAAATATGGAGGCAAGTAGATAATAAATCTGAAGGTTTTTTAGAAAAACATAAACTAGAAGGTGTTACTGGCGACATGTCTTTTTTAGAAATGTTAGATTTATTAAATAATAAACTTGTTAAAGAAAATAAAGAAGTGATAGCATTTGATCATGATTGTAGAGAAGGTATATGTGGAACCTGTGGTGTTGTCATCAATGGTCGTCCTCACGGACCTATTTCAGGGGTAACAACTTGCCAATTACATATGAGAAGTTTTAATGATGGTGATACAATTATAATAGAGCCATGGAGAGCCAAAGCATTTCCTGTTATTAAAGATTTATCTGTAGATAGAACCGCATTTGATAGAATCATTTCATCAGGTGGATATGTGTCTGTTTCTACTGGACAGGCAACAGAAGCAAACTCAATACCAATACCAAAAGAAGATGCTGACGCAGCATTTGAATCTGCAACATGTATTGGATGTGGAGCATGTGTTGCTTCTTGTAAAAATTCTTCTGCTATGTTATTTGTAGGAGCAAAAGTTACTCATCTTTCATTACTACCACAGGGTCAAACTGAAAGGCCTAATAGAGCATATAATATGGTAAACAAAATGGATGAAGAAGGATTTGGTAATTGTACTAATACTGGAGCATGTGAAGTTACATGTCCAAAAAATATATCCATTGAGAATATAGTTACATTAAATAAAGAATATATTAAATCAAACTTAAGTTAGTTTTCCAAAGTAAAATTAAAAGGCATTGATAGAGGAACACCAACTTTTTGCCTTCCTTGCCTAGCAGGTCTCCACTTAGATTTTTTAATTTCATTTATACACACTTGATCTAAACACGGAACAGATTGAAGTATTTCAATAGATGATTGATCTACGATTCCAGCTTCATCTACCCAAAATGAAACAACTACAGTACCTTCAATTCCTGCTTGTTTGCAAATATCAGGATATTTGGGTCTGAGAGCTTTTTTAGGTGTTGGTGCTTGATCATATTGCACCCATTTTGGTCTATTGCCTGAAGTTGGAGGAGGAGGAGGAGCACCCCAATCTCCAAAACTTTCTATATCAGTATCCATAAAATCTAGAGTATCAATTTCAGACTCCTCATCTGCTTCGATTGGTATAGAAGGTCTCGCACTTTTAAACTGCTGTTGTTGTTGAAGCGGCTTTACAATTTCAACATTCAAAATTTCTGTAAACTCTGCCTCTTCAAACACTAACTCACTTTCTACAACTTTAGGAAAAGCATAAAATAATATTACTAATGAAGTAAGTACCATCGCGCTAATTTCACGAATTCTTAATTTATATGTTATTTCAAAATAATCTTTTCTCATAATTAATTACTCAATTTTTTGGCAGCATAACTTAATTTTAACGCATTTGCTTCTCTACACTCTGTATGTATTTGCTGAATTAATTCCATAGTTGTATTTTGATCTGATTTAAACTGCACGACCATTTTACCTGGGTCAACACTAGACTCTAGTTTAAATTTTAAAATTTCACTGACATCATCAATATTACTAAGTGTTTGATCATCAACACAGACACTTCCATCTTTAGTTTGCCAAATGTATATCACATTTTTTCTATTTTCTAATTTTTCAATTTTATTAGCACTAGGATCTTGAACCTTTAAACCATCAAAAGTTTTCATTACAGTAGTGACCATAAAAAAGATTAACAACATAAATATAATGTCTGGTAACGAGGCAGTAGATACTGTAGATTTTTGTCTTGGTTTACTATTAATATTCATAATCTATGATTCCACAACTGAGATTTTTTTACAAGATGCTTGTTTAAGCTGATCTAAAACTCTTAAAAAAATTTGATATTGAGCTTTTTCATCTGTTATTACAACAAAGATAGGTTGTTTAGGTTTTCCATCTTTTCCTAGCCCTGGATTAGATGCTTGAAATTCTTGAACTTTATTTTTAGAATTTTCTTCTATTTGCTCTATGCTCATTATTTCACCATCAAATAATACTTGCCCTGTAGACCTTACTAAAATTTTGACTATTTCATCTGCATCTCTTGGTGAAGGGTCTGATTCATATGGTGGTAGAATCATAGTTAAGCCCTCTCCAGGATCTATTGTAGTTGTCACCAAAAAAAAGACTAACAGTAGAAAGGCTATATCCGCCATAGAGGATGAATTTATTTCATCAACTTCTCTTCTTTTTTTGATAATCATTTATTTTTTTAGTTTTTCTACAGAGGAAAGAAATAAATTAACCGATTTTTGAATTGCTATAACTTTATTGTCTATAATATAAAGAACTGTATTTTGTAATACTTGAAGTATTACAGCTACTACCAATCCAAATGCTGTTGTTAAAAGCGCTTGTGAAATACCCTCAGCCACAATTTTAGCACTAATATTATCAGCTGCTGCAATCGCATCAAATGCACTAACCATACCCCAAACTGTGCCTAAAAATCCAAGCATTGGAGCTGTTGCAATACAGAGAGCAATCCAAGTCATATTTTTTTCTAATGAAGACATTTCAACATTAGCTCTTGAATCAATTGCTTTTTCAACACCATCAACACCCTTTTTTATATTA
>NZRW01000046.1 GCA_002701185.1 Fidelibacterota bacterium | reverse complement strand
AAACTTTGATTTTGTTTAAGATTTTTTTTGAAGCTGATACCATATCTGTGAGCTTTTTGATCTTTTCCCTGAATTTCATCAAAATATTCATAAAATAGTTTTGGCTTATTAGTCCAATCTTTTATTTTAATTTCAGCTGAAGGTCTAATACGTAGTCTCTTTTTAAATCTATCTTTCCTATCTAAAGAAACTCTATTTTGATATGCAACTCTTAAATCAAAGTTCAAATAGTTTGTGTTGAACTTTTTTTCAATTGCAAAACGATACCTGTATAAGTTTTCAAACCCCTGGACACCTCCTGAATTATCATTTCTATAATAATATCTCAATTGCCCTGATAGTTTTATTTTTTTTTGTGGAGAGTATGTAATTTCAGATTCAGTAATATAGCTGTCTACAGTATTAAGATCTTCCTTTAATCTAAAGTGCTGACTAAATGCTAAAGATATGCTCTCATCTATATCAAGATTATATTCAATTTCTGACCAACCTCTAAAATCATTATCCTGGGAATAAATCGAGCTTAAAAAAAAGAACACGNNAAATAGTATANANACTATTTTTTTGGAATTAATAATANNCATGAATAGTAGCAGTATTAAGTTTTTTATCGATTTTAAAAATCTTAAANGATTTTATTTTAATATCTAAATTTTNNTCATANNTCNTTATCTCNTTATTAATTGAATCTTNNATATTACTGTTATATTCTAACTGAATTATTACTCTTCTATTTATNTCNTCATCTAAAGGGTGNGATAAGTTTCCATATGATAATTTTTTTAATATAATTTCTCCAAANAGTATAAATAGTATTATANTAATNTTAATTATTATCAATTCATTAACTGTNAAAAAGTCCTCAGATAANGCATTNATAACAGCAACTCCTATNGTAACAAAAAGGTANGTCATTTCTTCCGTTTGAAGNGGCAAAGTCCTATACCTAATNATACCAAAAATTGCAAAAAGTCCTAGTGCCATTCCTAAGTTAAGATCAAAGTTTTTTAATGTGTAACACAAAAAGAACACAATTAAACTTATCATCATAAACGTAAATGAGAATCTTTTCAAAACAGTTTGTCTTGAAATAATAAATATCATTGAAGCAATAAAAATTGTATTAATTGAAAATCGAACTAATGCTGTTGTCCAATCAAAATCCATAAGTAGAGTTTGAGTCATAGGTTTACAAATTTAATAAAGATTATTATGTTGCCATTTTTTTTACGGCATCTACAAACCTGTCCAGCTCATCAGTAGTAGTAAAAATGTTAGGGCTTATTCTACAACCCCTTACGTTTGCATAATCAATAGCAACTGTAAATATTTTATACTTGTCCATTAAAGTTTTTGCCATCTCTGATGGTGACATGTTTGTAATTCCAACATTTCCAATACCACAACTTCTAGTAATATCCTCAGGTGTATTTACAATTACGTTTTCAACATTCCTAAGTTTATCTGACCAATATCTTTGTAGAAATCTCATTCTCTCCTCTTTTCTTTTAATGCCTATCCAATTCAAATAATCAATAGAATTAGATATCGCAAGATCCGTATGAACAGGATGGGTACCGATATGATTAAGTCTTCTAATATCTGTTTTATCCGTGTTGCCATTTGCAAGCAGTGGCCAGATTCTATGAGTTTTGTTTTTATTTACATAAAGTAACCCAGCTCCAAGTGGAGTTGCTAACCATTTATGAAGACTAGAACCATAGTAGTCACAGTTAAAATCATCAATTGAAAAGTCAAACATACCTACACAGTGAGCGCCATCAACCATTACTTCAACTCCGTGACTNTGTGCCATTTCACATATTTTTTTAATTGGTAATATCTGACCCGTAATATTTATCATATGACATACCATTATCAATTTGGTTTTTTTTGTGATTTGACTCTCATATAGTGATACTATTTCCTCATCATTCCTAGGGTGGTTTGGAACTGAAATTATTTTATTTACTACACCATATCTATCAGATATCTGCTCAAACATCTCTTTCATTGTTCCATAGTCTTGCTTTGCATAGATTGCTTCATCTCCTTTCTGCCAAGGAAATCCAGATATTACTAGGTCAAGCGATTCAGTTGCATTTCTTGTGATTGCAATTTGATCATGAGAAGATCCTACAAGTTTAGCAAGTTCTTTTGTTACTCTTTGTTTGTTCTTATTTAGATCATATCTCATATAATATGAGCCTTCAATATTTACATGCTTTACATGCTTAATAAAATGGTCTAATATAGGTTCAGGAATTATATTGTAATATCCACTTTCTAAATTGATATAGTCATCTTTTAAAGTGTAGTGAGACCTTACTGTTTTCCATAACTCATCATCGTTGTCAATCTTAGGTAAATTCTTAGAAAGAGAGTAATTTTTAGAAAACTCCGAAGCAGATATCATGGGAGAAAAAGATAATGCACCTAGTGTTTTTATAAAATTTCGCTTATCCATTTTATTATTAATTTTACTTCAATTTAGTAAAAATGTTCAAGGAATTAAGTTTTTGTTTATTGATTTTCATGCTGTTAACAGCTTGCTCAAAAACTCCAGATGAAACCTGTAAATCAGAAATAAAGCTTATTGCATGTACAAAAGAATATATGCCAGTATGTGGATGTGATAATGTTACTTACTCAAATAAATGTGTTGCAGAATCCCAAGGCGTAAATAGTTGGATAAATGGTGCTTGTAATAATTAATTTTACATAAATTTATGCAAAACCATTACTTTGAATTTAGATCGTTACTCAGATAATTTTTTTGAGGTAAACCATTTAAATGGATTCCTTCCTAAAAAAAGTCCTCTTGCAGTTTTACCTGAAAGATATAGTGAGCTTCAAGTACTTATAGATGAAATGCCAATAAAAAAAGCTAATGGTCAAGGTGGTCTATTATCAATAGAAGGAGCAATTGAAGACGCAGTAAAAAAACTAAAAAATTATAAGGATTTAGTAAAAAATGAAGATGATATATTTATAAATCAAGCATTATTCAGAGCATATGCATTTCTTACTAGTGCATACCTTTTAGCTCCCTCTCATTTTAGTTTTCAAAAAAATAAAAAATATGGAAAAGCTCATAGACTTTTACCTGCTCAACTCTCAGAACCTTTTGTTTTGGTTAGTGAAAAACTTGATGTATTCCCATTTATAGATTATCACTATGCTTATTCTCTTGGTAATTATGTAAAAATTGATAACTCCAAAGGGTATGAATGGGAAAATCTAGCAATGGCTGCAAAATTCTCGGGAATGGATGATGAAAGAGGATTCATAATGCTTCATGTTGATATTAATCAGCATTCTCCTCAACTAGTCGGGAGTATTTTAGACTTTCTTAAATCAAATGATAATTCTGGAGTAAACCAATCATTAAATAATTGTTTATCATCAATGAAGAGCATTAATGAAAGAAGACAAATTATGTGGCAGGCTTCCAGATGGAAACATTATAATGACTTTAGAGTTTTTATAATGGGAATTAAAGGTAACGATGAAATATTTGGTGATGGAGTAATTTACGAGGGTGTTTCTGAAGAGCCTGTTCAATATAGAGGCCAAACTGGTGCTCAAGATAATATTATTCCTACTGCTGATATTTTTACAGGAGTGATTGATTATTACCCATCAAACGATTTAACAAAATATCTTCTTGACCTTAGATCATACAGGCCAAAATGTATTCAAAATTTCTTGTCAGATTTAAAAGATGAGATGAAGGAGAATAGACTATTTAATTCAATTAAAAAAAGTGAAAATGAGGAGGGGTTATGTCTATTAATCCAAATTCTTGATGAAATATATTACTTTAGAAATGGTCATTGGCAGTTTGTTCAAAAGTACATTATGGCTAATACAAAATATGCAAAAGCAACTGGAGGAACACCAATAATTTCCTGGATTCCAAATCAGATAACTGCTGTACTTAATTATATGTCAGATGTGCTGGAATTGATACCCAATAATTCAAGTTTCCTAGATAAAGATTTATTTTCTCAACAGCTTTCAAAAAAAATAACTCTTCTTGATAAACAGCTTCAGCTTCTTCATGGCAATAGTTATAATGCTGAAGATGTTTTCGCATTAAACAAAAAGCTCAAATTAAACGACGATTAATTCAAACTGTCATAATTATTAAATAAAAATTGATAGCTACAACATATAGGTATCAGTTTTTAGCTACATTTGCGCCTTGGTATGAGAAAAGTAATATTCTACATCATCACCCTTTTTATTTCAAACCTTTGTATTGCTCAAAAACAATACATACTTTCTAAAACCGATGGTTCAAAAATAGTGATGGATGGATTTATNTCNGATGATGAGAAATCTATTTCCTATAAAAAAACAGTGGATTATGAGTGGCAACCTGGATACAATACTCCAGCTAAATTAGAAACAGATATTTATATGAGTTATACTGAAGAGTTCATATACTTTGGTGTTAAAGCATATAGTAATCCTGAAGATATAAGAGGTCAAGTGAGGCCAAGAGATGAAATGGCAATGGGATTAAATGAAGACATAGTGTTTCTTAGATTTGATCCTTATCTAGATGCTCGAAGTGTTTATTTGCTTGCATCAAATGCTTATGGAAGCCAGTCAGATATTAGGGCAAAGCAAGCAATAAATGATGAAGATAGATATGACTCTTCGTTTAATGCTATATATGAAACTATCTCAAGTATTAATGAGGACGGATATACCGTTGAATTTTTAATTCCTTTCACTTCAATCCCACATCCCAAAGGCGAAGATAAAATTTGGGGGTTCAATGTTACAAGATATTTTACTCTTGATGGAAATGGAATATTCACTATGAGCGATAAATATGATAGGGATAATCCATGTAGAATATGTCAAATAAAAGGTAGATTAATAATGAATGATGTGCCTTTTAAAAGAAATACCGAATTACTTCCATATGTATCATCGAATCTTTCTGGAGAAAGAGTTTCAGATGGTCAACCCATAGAGTATGAAAAAAGCAAAAATGAATTTGGAATTGGAATTAAATATGATATTAATTCATCATCAACAGCTGAACTNACAATTAACCCTGACTTCTCACAAATAGAGGCTGACGAAACTCAAATTGACGTTAATTCAGCATACGCTCTTCAGTATCCTGAGTTAAGGCCATACTTTAGTCGTGGAATGGATCTGCTTAATTTTTTAGACGGTGCATTTTATTCAAGAACCATTAATTCTCCGTCTATATCGTCTAAAATTACTCTTCAAAATAAAAATTCAAGTTCTATAATCCTTACAGCTGTAGATCAAAAATCACCTTATCTGATTGGTGGTGAAGATAAATCTTATTTTGGTGAAGGGGGTATTAGCTATGTTAACACCTATAGGCACCAGAGAGTAGTTGACCAAAATACAAAATATGGATTTTTCACAACTAACAGATTTTATGAAGGAGGTGGTAGTGGAAATTTATTTGGNATTGATGGACTGTTTACATTTAATAAAATTTGGAAATTTCAGTTTGAGTTTATTAAAAACTTTAATGTTGAACCAGTTGCTAATTGGGTAGATAGCAATGATACTTTCAGTGATAAAACAGTAAAGCTTGATGGTGAGAAGTTNAATGGTCATGCTAATTACTTAAGAATCATAAGAAAAACTGAAAACTGGGAATCAATTATATTTTACAGGGATATATCTGCAAATTACAGAGCAGATTTGGGATTTGTACCAAAGAATAANAGAAGGTGGNTAACTNTTTCTCAAGGATTTGAAAAACTAATAGGCTCAAAATATCTTCAAGAATATACNGTAACCGTAAAAGGAGATATTACAAACAATATTAATGGAGAAAAAAAATCAAGAAATTTAGATATTGATCTTGGAATAACTACAGTTGGGGCGACTACAATTAGTTATAATTATGATATCAATTTCTTTAGAAATTATTTAGGTAAAGATTTTAGGAATGTGGGTAAGTCAACATTTTTAATTATAAGCAATCCTACAAAGGAACTGAGTCTCTTAACCAGAATAGTATTTGGAAGAGAGATTGCTTTTAATGAAGATGATCCTGAAATTGGAAAAGAAAGCTCAGTCTTTTTCAGCCTCAACTATAAGGTGGGCAATAATTTAAATATTAATCCTTCATTGCGATTTTCGAAACTGAAGAAAATTAATAAAACCGGTATATTCTATGATGGGTACATTGCTAGGTTATCTTCAAGATATCAATTCAACAACGATTTAAGCCTTAGGATTATATCTGAGTATGACGATTTTAATGATAAATTTTATGTACAACCTCTACTTGAATGGAATCCAAATCCTTCTACCATTTTCTATATTGGAGGTAATCAAAATTCATCAAATATTTTTAATGTTGATCCTGAAGAATTTAATCCATTCATAATAAATAGGTCTCAGTTTTTTATAAAATTTCAATACTTAATTGGAGTTTAGCCTCTATTCATTATATTTAAGTATGAAAAATAAAATTTTACTTTTTGTATTTATTATTACTTTTTCCTCCTGTAGCATTTTTCAGAAGACACAAACTGTAAGCCAGAATGTTGAAACATCTTCAAGTGAACCTGAAGATTCACTCCAAAAATTTGTAGGTAATTATGATATTGCAGTTTTTGGTCTACCCGATGGTAGCGATTTGATAGTTGCTATGAATGTATCAAAAAATGGAGATGGTCTAACAACGGTTTTCACATCTGATGAAGCTAACCAAGGGTTTGAAATTCTTAGAACAGAAGTTGAAGATGATATTCTTTATATAGATATTTATGTAAAAGATTACGGAATAAATACTGCTTTTGAAATTTATGTTGAAGGGAATCAAGTGACTGGATATCTTGCAGATATGTTTGAGCTAGAGGGTGTTAAATCAGATTAAATTTACTGAGAGATTTCGTATTCGAACTCCCATAAAGGGTTGTCTAATTTATTAATAATGTAATTTAGTGTAAGCTCTTCACCAGATGATATTTCTTTATCTGTTATAATTCTAATGTGCTTTATATTACCAAGTGATTCATGAGACTCTGATACAATTGCTTTACAATTTGGCATTTCATGATGATTAATAAATGCCCCTAACGGGAGTCTAATATAATTATCAGGAAATCTATTATCATAAACATGTGAAATACCAAGATCAGTTTCTGATGGCAAGTCTTTAGTAGCAAATACTCCTAGACCTTCAATTTTACTTTCTCTGATTGTAATTGAATCTGGAAGAGGTCTCCA
>NZRW01000045.1 GCA_002701185.1 Fidelibacterota bacterium | reverse complement strand
TTGATCAATATGTAGGGTAAGTAAATTAGATTCATCTTCTGGATCAAAAGTATCAAACATATCAATGTTAAGTACTAACTTGTTTGAGTCATCACAGCTTTCTGAACCACAATCTTCATCATAAATAATAAAGGATTGATCATTGATTTCTGGTAAATCATTTACTGAGTTTATTGTCAAATTGTGTGTTGTCACTTCAGATGCTAAAAACTGCTCATCTTGAGCATAAACATCAAAAGTCGTTTCGCCATAAATATTCTCAACGGGAGTAATCGTAAAATTACCGTCAGGTGTTAGTGAATAACTTTCAATTAATTCTGGATTTTGAAATGTCACTATAAAAAATAATTGTTGCTGTTCATTATAGGCACCTGTTGAAATATCAAAAGCCCAATCTTCTTGGTAAGTTTGATCTTCATCAAAAACTATATCACCTAAATTAGAAAAATATGGAATGTCATTTATAGGATTGATTACAATATCACATATAAAGATTTCACTTTGTGCATCTTCTGTATCTGTAANATAGACCGGAACTTGAATCACACCCTCATTTTCTGAATTGTAATCTTGATTAATTAATATACCCAAACCACCATCTGTAGTATAATCACTTCCAATNTTATCTTGNTCAATATGTAGNGTAAGTAAATTAGATTCATCTTCTGGATCAAAAGTATCAAACATATCAATGTTAAGTACTAACTTATTGGAGTCATCACAACTTTCCGAACCACAATCTTCATCATAAGTAATTAAAGATTGATTGCTGATTAAAGGNTTATCGTTAATAGGGTTTATAGTTAATGTATAATTAAATGCTTCAGATTGCTCAAATTCACTATCAATTATTGTTACTGAAAAAGATGTTGAACCATTCTGGTCAGNTNCAGGCTCAATATTAAATACTCCATTTGAAGATAATGTGTAACTTTCAATTAAATCATCGTTATCAAAATTGACATTAAAAAATATATTTTGACTTTCATTATCAGCTCCACCTGAAATGTCAAAAGCCCAATCTTCTTGGTAAGTTTGATCTTCATCAAAAACTATATCACCTAAATTAGAAAAATATGGNAAATCATTTATAGATTCAACATTAATTAAAACATTTGAGCTAGAAGTTTCTTGACCATCATCAATGATGACTTCAANATTTATATTACCAAAAAAATCTTCAATTAATTCAACATACAAATTATATGATGATACATAAATCTGTTCAACTTCGCCAGAAATCAATACTGGTCCAAGTAATATTAAAGCATCTCCATCTGGATCTAAAAAATATGGTTCTAAATTTATGGAAAATAAATTATTTTCACATCCATAACTACAATCTTCACCAATATTTTGTTCATCTATCTCCAACCAAATTGGAGCATCATTTACAGGTTGAACTAATAAATTAAATTGAGTTGAAGAACTTAACTCACCATCATTTGCTATTATCTCTATTATAATATTGCCATAAAAATTTTGTGATGGTTTTATATTCAATATATANGAATCAANAAAAAGCTCTTCNGTTTGTCCTGAAATTAAATTTGGTTCTAATATTGTAATAAAATCACCATCCGGATCATCAATAAAAGGTAGCAAATCAAAAGAAAAAATACCATTTACACAACCATTTTGACAATCTTCATCAATTNTTTGTTGAGGTATTTCAATCCATACTGGNGNNTCATTTACAAATAANTCNTTTAATGAGTCATTNGATAATAGACTNGANATANAAAATANTAATAGGATTNAAGCTTTTTTCATATAATATAATATTAATGAATTAACCTACTAAAACTACGAAATAAACTNCGAAGTAAAAAGTTTATTGATGTAATCTTGCTGACAGACTTTGTATAGTTGTGATAAATTTATTTACTTCGGAACGCATTGTAAACATATCTTCTAGAGGATGATAAACATCTGCAGGATAATCTAAAGAATCAAAATCCATTAAAAAACCTGATTCTAATTTTAACTGAAAATCTCTAATGATTTCCATTTGATTAACCTTAGATCGTAATAAATTTATGGAGAATTTAATACGTCCATTAGTTGTAATATAAAAAAGAGGTAAAAATCCGTAATCATGAGATTTGCATTTGAAAGTCATAGTACCAAATTGATCACCACTACCCCAAACAATTTGATCTGCATTATCTTCAGCAAATTTAATCAAATCCATTGTTATCATTGAAACATGTGACATACAATCACTTTTAGTTTTTTTGATAAACTTTTTCTTATCCCATTTTGTCATTATAAAACATCTCCTCCCAAAAATGTAGGGCCTAAAATTTAAGAAAAATTTATGAAAAAATAAAGAAGAATTTACCTTGTATGTAAATGTTTTTCTATAGACTTAGCAATTTTAGATGGAGTTAAACCTAAAGTATCTGCAACTATATGACCTGGAGCTGACTCTCCAAACCTATCAATTCCAAAATTTAAACCATCTAAACCTGTATACTTTTGCCAACCTGTAGTAACTCCAGCTTCTATTGATACTTTCAATGATTTTGCAGAACCTATCACATCTTTTTTATACGAATCACTTTGCTCATCAAATAGCTCCCAAGAAACCATATTAACAACTCTTGTCTTAAATTGTGTTAGTAGATTTGCCACATCTAAAGCAACCCATACTTCTGAACCTGAACAAAAAATTGTGATATCAGCATCATTTGAATCTTTCATAACGTATCCACCTTTATAAACATTTTCGACATTTGGGTATACATTTCTATCAAAAACTGGAATTTTTTGACGTGTTAGCAAAATGATTGATGGACGATTAATTTGTTCAAATGCAATCTTAGATGCAATTACAGCCTCATTAGCATCACCAGGTCTAAGTACTAATAAATTAGGAATCATTCTACATGACATTATATGTTCAATTGGCTGATGTGTTGGACCATCCTCACCTACAAATATAGAATCATGAGTATATTCAGATATTACAGGTAAATTTTGTAATGCCCTCATCCTTAGGGCAGGTCTTTCATAATCTGAAAAAACAAAAAAAGTTGCTCCAAAAACTTTTAAACCACCGTGCTGAGCTATACCATTATTTATTGCACCCATTGGAAATTCTCTAACGCCATAAGCAAAATTTCTACCAGAATAATTATTTTTTGTAAAATCTTTAACGAGCTTTGCAAANCCTGCNGTTACATTAGAAGGTTCTAAATCAGCTGAACCNCCAACTAATGTNTTTTTATTTGGTGCTAATGTNTCTATTACAGATCCCCATACTTTTCTGGTTGCAANTTCTTGATTTGCTTCAAATATAGGCCAGTCAATGTTTGGNAGTGCATCTTTCAATGCCATTTCCCAATCACTTTTAAAGTCTTTATCTTCTATTCTTTTTGAAAGATTAAAATTCCATGCCTTTACTTCTTCTCTAGAATAAGTGTATGAACTTCTAAAATCATCAATAACATCAGATGGTAAATCAAAAAATTTATCAGGATTTAATCCTAACTTTACTTTTGTTGCACTTATTTCTTCAGGAGGAAGTGGTGAACCATGAGTATTATGATCACCTTCCATATTTGCACAACCTTGAGCCATGATAGTTTTTCCAATNATAACTGTTGGTCTTTCATACTCCATTTGAGCTTGTCTAATAGCTGTTCTAATTTGATCTCTATTATGACCATCTACATTTATAACTTGCCATCCATGACTAGCATACATCTTCTCGTAATCTGTGGAATCAGATCTACCAACTTTTCCTGAAATTTGTGCATCATTTGCATCATAATACGCAATAAGCTTACCAAGTCCCCAATGTCCTGCAAGTGCTATTGATCCTTGAGCAACAGGCTCTTGAATATCACCATCACCATGAAGAACATAGGTATAATGATTGACAACATCATCACCAAATTGATTTCTTAAAATACATTCTGAAATTGCCATACCAACTGCATTACCTATTCCCTGTCCNAGAGGACCTGTAGTTGCTTCAACACCTGGTGTTAATCCGCGCTCTGGATGACCGGGTGTTTTTGAATTTAGCTGTCTAAAATTTTTTAAATCTTCAATATTAAGCCAGCCCATAAAAGTTAACAGTGTGTAAAGAAGAGCTGATTCGTGACCAATAGACATTACAAACCTATCTCTATCAAACCAATTGGGGTCATCAGGGTCAAATTTTAAAAATTCTTTAAATAAAACGTATGAAAAATCTAAAGAAGAAAGTGGTCCGCCTGTATGTCCAGAGTTAGCTTTTCTAACTGTGTCCATAATTAGACCTTTAGCAAAATTAATCGACTTTTGTTCTAAATCCATATAACATTTACTCACAAATTTTGGGTTCAAAGGGATAATTAAATATAGAGATTATAATTTAATTTATTTAATAAAAATATTTAAATTAATCTACTTTTTAAAATTATTAATGGTATTAATTAATGAATTCAGCAATTTTAACTATAACTTGTCTTTCACTTTTTTACTTTGGATATAGATACTATAGTCAGTTTTTATCTTCCAAAGTCTATAGTATTAATAACCAAAAAACACCTGCTCATGAATTTCAAGATGGTGTTGATTATGTTCCAACCAATAAACATATTCTTTTTGGTCATCACTTTACATCTATAGCAGGAGCAGCACCAATTATTGGGCCATGTATTGCTGTATACTGGGGTTGGTTACCAGCAATTTTATGGGTTGTTTTAGGAACAATTTTTATGGGTGCCGCACATGATTTTGGAGCGCTTGTTTTAAGTCTTAAAGAAAAAGGTAAATCAGTTGCAGACATATCTTCTCTAACTATAAATAATCGNATTAGAGTTATGTTTCTAATTTTTATAATGTGTTTNACATGGCTTGTTCTAGCAGTATTTGCAAATGCTATAGCTGGTCTTTTTACTAAATACTCTTCTGCAGTTTTACCTGTAAATGTTGAGATAATCATTGCTATGATTATTGGATATTATATTTATAAGAAAAAAATTAATGCATTCATTCCATCAGTTATTGCATTACTTGTATTATATGTTTTTGTATGGATTGGTTCAAATAATCCAATTAATCTTGAAAGTTTAGGTGTTCAAAGTAGTAATGTAAAACATACGTGGGTCATATTACTGT
Organism: Fidelibacterota bacterium; assembly: GCA_002701185.1. GTDB lineage: Bacteria > Fidelibacterota > Marinisomatia > SCGC-AAA003-L08 > D37C17 > TMED6. Next base: position 2,032 of record NZRW01000045.1, on the reverse strand, counting down.
TTATCTATTCAGGCATTGCTAGTCTTATTCCAGTTTGGATTTTATTGCAACCTAGAGATTATATTAACAGTCATCAGCTTATAGTTGGATTAAGTTTAATTTTTCTTTCAATTTTTCTTATTCAACCAAAAATTATTGCTCCGGCAATTACGAATCTAGATAAAGGTCCTCCAATAATACCTTTTTTATTTGTTACAATAGCATGTGGTGCTATTAGTGGTTTTCATGGTTTGGTATCATCAGGTACAACTTCTAAGCAAGTAGATAAAATGGATGATGCAAGAATGATTGGATATGGTGCTACACTTGGAGAGGGTTCGCTTGCTTTAGCTGCAACAATAGCAGCCATTGCAGGTTTGTCATTTGTAAATATGCAAAATGATTTATGCTTACCTTGGGCTTGTGATTTTAATAATGCAAAAACTGGTGCATTAAACGTTTTTATTAATGGAAGTAGCGGTTTATTGCAACAGATAGGATTACCTCAAAGTCTTGCAACTACATTAATCGTGGTACTAGTTGTATCATTTGCAGCTACTACTCTCGATTCAGCAACAAGAATACAGAGATATATTATAACAGAATTTGGTTCAGCAACTAAACTAAAGGTTTTTGAAAACAAATACCTTGCTACACTTATATCTATCATCCCAGCATATTTTATTGCTACAAATAATGAGCTTAGAAACGAACTGTGGCAAACATTTGGAGCAAGTAATCAAATGCTTGCTGCTCTAACTTTAATGGTACTGTCAATTTACTTTTGGAAAAAAGGAAAAAATATCATCCCACTTATTATACCTATGATAATCATAATGTTGATTACCATCAGTGCCTTGTTTATAAAATTTAATCAATCAACTACTTTTCTTTTAAAAGGAATTAATGGCACATTAATTCTTTTGATTCTTTGGATGATCTTGGAAGGTGTAATATATTGCTTTAACAAAATTAAGCTCGAAAATGAATAAATCTGGTATATATCTACATATCCCATTTTGTAAAACCAAATGTATTTATTGTGATTTTTACTCTGTAACCAAAAGAGATGATAGTATTGATAAATTTGTTGATTGTATGGTTAAAGAAATTAAATTAAACAAAGGAAGATTAAATAATACTACCTATGATACGATTTTTTTTGGAGGAGGAACGCCATCTGTTCTATCTGAAAATCAACTAGATAAAATTTTGAACGCCTTGTTTAATCATTATGATATTGATCAAAATATTGAAATCACTCTAGAGTGCAATCCAGGGGAAGTTTCTTTTGAAAAGTTGTCAAATTTCAGAAAAATAGGTCTCAATAGACTTTCAATTGGGTTTCAAAGCTTTAATGATAAATACTTAAAATTTTTAGGTAGATTACATAGCTCAGAACAATCCATCTCTACATTTAATAATGCTAGAAAAGCTGGATTTGATAATATCAATATCGACCTTATATATGATATACCAAAACAAAAACTCAAAGAATGGAAAAATGATTTGTTTTTAGGGGTAAGTCTTGAACCTGAACATATATCAGCTTATTCACTTACTGTTGAACAAAATACTGCTTTGCATAGTATGGTTAAGAACAAAACGGTAATAATGCCATCAGAAGAAGTTGATAAGAAAATGTTTCTAAATACCATAAGTTACTTAGAGCAAAAAAATTATATACATTATGAAATATCTAATTTTTCTAAAAAAGATAAAGAATGTAAACATAATTTACACTACTGGAGATTAGAACCATACCTAGCTTTTGGTCCTGGTGCGCATGGATTTGATGGGAAAAAAAGATGGTGGAATAAAAAATCAATTGACCATTATATAGAAAAGCTTAATAAAAATATACTACCCATTGAATTTGAAGAAATTCTGTCTAAAAAAGATTGTTTTAATGAAAATATTATGAATGGTTTAAGGTTAATTGAAGGTACGAAACTACAAAAGCTAGAAAATCTTCTAGATCAAAATTTAGAAAAATACCTATATCCACATATTAAGAAATGGCCTTATATAAGTAATAACGGAGAAAATATAT
>NZRW01000044.1 GCA_002701185.1 Fidelibacterota bacterium | reverse complement strand
TTAATGTTAAAAGTGATGAAGATTCAGGTCAAACTATTATTTCTGGTATGGGTGAGTTACACCTAGATATTATTTGTGACAGATTAAAAAGAGAGTTTAAAGTTAATGTGCACGTAGGCGCACCACAAGTTGCATACAAAGAATCTATAACTGATTCTGTAAAACATGAAACAAAGTTTGTTAAACAGTCTGGTGGTAGAGGTCAATATGCTCATGTGGTTATTGAAATTGAACCAAACGCAGCTGGATCAGGTTATGAGTTTGAAGATTTGATTACTGGAGGTAAAATTCCTAAAATTTACATCAATTCAGTAAGTGCAGGTATACAGGAAGCTATGAAAACAGGCGTTTTAGCTGGATATCCTCTAGAAGATTTAAAAGTTAAGCTTGTTGATGGTTCAACACATGATGTTGATTCTAATGAGATGGCATTTAAAATAGCTGGCTCAATGGCATTTAGGGATGCTGCTAAAAAAGCTAGCCCTGTTTTATTGGAACCAATTATGGCTCTAGAGGTTGTTGTTCCAGAAGAATATTTCGGTTCAGTCTCAGGTGACATCACATCTAGAAGAGGAAGCGTGCTTGGTATGGACAGAAAAAATAATGCTCAAATCATCAAATCTGAAGTTCCATTATCTGGAATGTTTGGTTACGCAACAGATTTAAGATCTATGACACAAGGAAGAGCAGTTTTTACACTTCAGTTTGCAAAATATCTGAAGGCTCCAAAATCAGTTTCACAAGAAGTTTTAGAAAAATACGCAGGAAAGACAGTAGGGTAGTTTAGATGAATAAAATTAGAATTAGATTAAAAGCATATGACCACGTCTTACTTGATAAGTCGTCTGAAAAAATAGTCCAAACAGCCAAGAATACTGGNGCACTTGTTATGGGGCCTATACCACTNCCTACGAAAAAATCTATTTATACAGTAAATAGATCTGTTCATGTTAATAAGAAATCTAGAGAGCAGTTTCAAATTAAGGTGCACCTTAGAATTATTGATTTATTAAACACATCATCAAAAACTGTTGATTCATTAATGAAATTGGATTTACCAGCAGGAGTTGATATAGAAATTAAAACTTAAGAATTATGATAGAAGATAAAGAAAATATTAAACAAGAAACAGACAATTTAAATACTGAAGAATCTACGACTGACACATCTTCTGAAGTTGAAAAAACTGAAGAAGANGNTATCAAAGCTGAGTCTAAGGAAGAAAAGTCTGAACAAAAAGATTCTAAAGATGATGCAGTTGAGCAAGATNCATCAAACGATGATACTGNNACATCTGAAGATAANACTANTTCTGATGAAGAGGTTTCTTCTGAGGAATCTTCAAACGTAAATGAATCAGCAAGATTTATTCTTGGTAAGAAAGTTGGAATGACTAGTATCTACAGTGAGGGTGGTCAACAGTTTCCAGCTACAGTTATTGAAGCAGGNCCATGTTATGTTTCGCAGGTTAAAACGGATGAAAATGATGGGTATAATGCTGTACAAATAGGATATGTTTTTGATAAAAAAGCAAATAAACCTAAAGTAAATCATTNTAAAAAGAATAATTGTGACCCTATGAGATATTCAAAAGAATTTAGAATTGAAAAAAATGAAGAATTTAAGCTTGGTGAGAAAATTGATTTAAACATTTTCAGNTTAGGTGAGTTNGTATCTGTAACAGGCACATCAAAAGGTAAAGGTTTTGCTGGGGTAATGAAAAGACATGGTTTTGGTGGTGGAAGAGCTTCTCATGGTAAAAACAGTGTGATGAGAAAGCCAGGTTCTGTAGGCGCAGGTGCTGACCCATCTAGAATATGGAAAGGCAAAAAAATGCCAGGCNGATATGGTGGTGATCAAGTAACTGTTAAAAATCTNGAAGTTATTAAAATTGACATTGAAAATAATTTATTATTTATAAAAGGAGCAGTACCAGGTTCTAATAATAATTTAGTATCTATTACTTTTTAAACATTATGAAATTAGATATATATAATATTGAAGGAAAAAAGACATCTAAATCAATTAGTTTAGATAAAAATGTTTTTGGTATTGAATCAAATGAACATTGTATCTATTTGGTTGTTAAATCTGAATTAGCGGCAAAGAGGCAGGGAACATCAAAATCTAAAAGTAAGTCTGAGGTTAGTGGTACTGGAGCAAAACCATGGAAACAAAAAGGGACAGGTAGAGCTAGGGCTGGAAGATTAAGAAANCCTTCAAGAGTNCATGGTGGAACTGCGTTTGGGCCTGAACCAAGNCAGTATAATCAAAAAATTAATAAAAAAGTTAAAAAATTAGCAAGATTTAGTGCTCTTTCTGAAAAGTGTTCATCAGGAAATATTATGGTTATTGATGACTTAAAATTAAAAGCCACAAAAACTAGCAATGTAGTTTCAATGTTAAAAGCTCTAAAAATAGATGATACAAAGGTAAGTTTTTTATCAAAAGATAATGATCAAAATTTTTATCTAAGCTGTAGAAATATACCAAAAGTCAAAACTTATAAAGTGGATGATGTTAGCGTTTTTGAGCTTATGAATTCTAATACGTTGATTCTTGATAAAGAAAGTGTTGAATATTTAAATATGTTAGGTAAGAATTAGATGGAAAATACTAATATTATTATAAGACCNTTATTAAGTGAAAAAGTTAGTAAGCTTGCAGAGGCACCAAACAAGCAGTATGCCTTTCAAGTTTCAAAAAGTTCTAATAAACTTCAAATCAAGTCAGCAGTTGAANATAAGTTTGATGTTAAAGTTAAAAAAGTTAGAACTATGAATTTTAAAGGTAAAATGAAAAATACAAGTGTCAGAAGTAATGGTAAGGTTCTTAGAACTAGCGGTTACAGATCTGATTGGAAAAAAGCGATTATAATTCTTCAAGAAGGTCATGAAATTGATATCGTAGGAGGAGAAGTCTAGATGGCAACAAAAAGATTAAAACCTGATACGCCTTCGAGAAGATTTAATGTTGTTCCAACATTTGATGAAATAACTAAGTCTAAACCCGAAAGAAAATTGACTGTTGCATTACGTAAGACTGGTGGTAGAAATCATCATGGTAAAATTACCTCAAGAAGAAGGGGTGGCGGACATAAGAGAAGATATAGGTTAATTGACTTTAAAAGAAANAANTTTGATGTTAAAGGNACTATTATCGCAATAGANTATGATCCAAATAGATCATCNAGAATTGCACTTGTTGAATATGANGATGGTGAAAGACGATATATAATTGCNCCAGATGGAATAAAGGTTGANCAAAAAATAATTTCATGCTCAGATAAAAGTGTAGATTTTGAGGTTGGAAACGCTATGAAGATGAAGTTTATTCCTGATGGAATGTTAATTCATAATATTGAATTAAAACCTGGAAAGGGTGCTCAGATGGCTAGAAGTGCTGGTTGCTATGCTCGTATTATGGCTAAAGATAGTGGTATGATAACGCTAAAATTGCCATCAGGTGAAATGAGAATGGTATCTGAAGAATGCGCGGCTACTATNGGGGTTGTTGGAAACAAAACTCATGAAAATAGNACAATAGGTAAAGCTGGAAAATCTAGATGGTTAGGAAGAAGGCCTAAAGTTAGAGGTGTAGTTATGAACCCGGTAGANCACCCACACGGTGGTGGTGAAGGAAAAACATCTGGTGGTAGACACCCTGTTTCTCCATGGGGAACACCTGCTAAAGGNTATAAAACTAGAAAAAAGAATAAACCATCAAATAAATTTATAGTTAAGAGGAGAAAGTAGTTTAAAATGGCAAGATCACTTAAAAAAGGTCCATATATTGATCCTAANTTAGAAATTAAGGCTAGAAAAGCTCAATCTAGTTCTAATAAAGAAGTAATTAAAACATGGTCTAGAAGATCAACTATTTCTCCAGAATTTGTAGGGCTAACATTTGCTGTGCACAATGGAAATAAGTTTATACCTGTTTATGTCACAGAAAATATGGTTGGTCACAAATTAGGTGAATTTTCGCCAACAAGAATATTTAGAAACCATTCAGGAGATAGAAAAAAATAATGGAAGCTATTGCAAGAAAAAGATTTATAAGACAATCTCCTTATAAGATAAGATATGTACTTAATATGGTAAAAGGTCTTAAAGTTGAAGCTGCTGTAAATAAGTTGTCATTAACTAACAAAAAAGCTTCATCTTATATTATAGAGGTGTTAAATAGTGCTGTTTCAAATATGATGAATATAGAATCTGATGTAAACAGTGATACGCTTTATATCAAAACTGCTTATGTAGATGAAGGTCCAGTTATGAAGCGTTTTAGGCCTGCTGCAATGGGTAGAGCGACTGGTATTAGGAAAAGAACCAGCCATTTAACAATAATCATTTCAAGCGAGAAGGGATAAATTTTGGGACAAAAAGTAAATCCAATTGGTCTTAGNCTAGGTGTTAATAGAAGTTGGGATTCTGTATGGTTTGATGAGAAGAATTTTGCATCTAGAGTTAATGAAGATATATTGATTAGACACTATTTAAATAGAAGATTTGCTAAGTCAAGCCTATCTACAATTCAAATCGATAGAAAACCATCGAAAACTACCATAACAGTAAGTACTTCAAGNCCTGGACTAATAATTGGTAAGGGTGGTTCTGAGATTGAGGTAGTTAAAAAGCAATTAAAGAAAATTTTGGGATACGATAACCTTCAAATAAATGTTAATGAGATTAAAAGNCCTGGATTATCTGCNGAGTTAGTTGGTCAAAGTATTGCCCAGCAGCTTGAAAAGAAAGTTAATTATAGAAGAGCAGTTAAAAAATCAATCCAGTCTACAATGAGTATGGGTGCTGAAGGAATTAGAATTTGTGTTTCTGGTAGATTAAATGGAGCTGAAATTGCTAGAGGAGAAACTTTTAGAGANGGTAGAGTTCCACTTCATACTCTTAGAGCTAATATTGATTATGCGCTAGTTGAAGCTAACACTACTTATGGTATTATTGGTATAAAAGTTTGGATTTTTAAAGGTGAAATCAGAGGAAAAAGAAGAAAGTAAAATATGTTAGCACCAAGAAAAATTAAATATAGAAAACCTCAAAAAGGTAGAATGACAGGTCTGGCTAAAGGTGGTGATTATGTCGCTTTTGGTACGCATGGCCTAAAAGCTTTAGAGGCAGGTTGGATAACTAGTAGGCAGATTGAGGCTGTTAGAATAACAATATCGAGACGTGTAAGAAAAGTTGGTAAAATGTGGATTCGTATTTTTCCTCATAAGTCTATTACTAAAAAACCTGCTGAAACNAGAATGGGTAAAGGAAAAGGTTCTCCAGAGTATTGGGTTGCAGTTGTTAAGCCAGGGAGAGTTATGTTTGAACTTGAAGGTTTAGATGATGAAACTGCCAAAGAAACATTTAAACAGTGTGGATATAAACTGCCAATCAAAACAAAAATGGTGACTAAAAGAGAGGTTATGTAGATATGGCTGATGATTTAAAAAAATTAAATGAAAAGCAGTTAAGATCTAAACTAAAAGATAGTCAGGAAGCTTTGCAAAATTTTCGTTTTCAAAAAGTATTACAGCAATTAGAGAATCCTTTTCAGATTCGTAAAGCAAAGAAAGATATTGCAAGAATTAAAACTATGTTAAGAGAAATTGAACTAGATATAAGAAAGGCAGCTAAATAATGTCTGAAAAAAGTACAAAAAGACAGGTTGTTGGTACAGCTTTAGAAAATAAAATGGATAAGACTGCCACAATAGAAGTTGAAAGAAGATTTCCTCACCCTACATACAACAAGTATATTGTTAGAACAAAAAAATATTATGCTCATGATGAGTCTAACAGCTGTTCTGCTGGCGATGTAGTTAGGATTGAAGAATACAAGCCAACTAGTAAACTTAAAAGATGGATTGTTATTAATATTGAAAAGAAAGCAAACTAAAAATGATTCAGCAAGAAACAAGATTAAAAGTAGCAGATAATTCTGGAGCAAAAGAGCTTTTATGTATAAAAGTTTTAGGTGGAACCAGAAAAAAATATGCAAAATTAGGCGATCTAATTATAGTAACAGTAAAAAAGGCTATACCTGGTGGCGTTATTAAAAAAGGTGAAGTAACCAAAGCTGTAATAGTTAGAACAAGAAAAGAATTAAGAAGAAAAGATGGTTCTTACATTAGATTTGATGATAATGCTGCAGTATTAGTTAATGATAATAAAGAGCCTCAAGGTACTCGTGTTTTTGGACCAGTAGCAAGAGAGTTAAGAGAAAAAAGATTTATGAAAATATTATCTTTAGCACCGGAGGTTATTTAATGAAGATTAGACAGGGTGATACAGTTAAGGTTATTTCAGGTTCATACAATGGCAAAGAAGGTAGAGTTCTTAAAGTGCTAAATTCTAGAAATAGACTAATAGTTGAAGGAATCAATATGCTAAAAAGACATATGAGACCAAATCAGGAAAATCCTCAAGGTGCTATAGTTGAAAAAGAAGGGTCTATTCATGTTTCTAATGTTCAGCTAGTCAGTGGAGGTAAAGCAACTAAAGTAGGCTACAAAATTTTAGATGATGGAAAAAAAGTGAGAATTTCAAAAAAAACAGGAAAGAAAGTAGATTAGGAAAATTATGTCTAAATACATTCCAAGATTATTAGAAGATTACAATAAAAGAATTAAGCCGTCTCTATCAAAAGATTTAGGAATTTCTAATCAAATGAGAGTCCCAAAAATTTTGAAAATTTCCTTAAANATTGGATTTGGGCAGGCTAAGCTAAATGAAAATCAATTAAAGGCAGCTGTAGAGGAATTAACTAATATAGCAGGTCAAAAAGCTGTTATTACTAAAGCTAGAATTGCTATATCAAATTTTAAAATAAGAGAAAATGATCCGGTTGGAATCAAGGTTACTCTTAGATCTACAAAAATGTATGAATTNTTAGATCGCTTTATATCAATTGCTGCTCCAAGAATTAGAGATTTTAGAGGATTATCATCTAAAGGTTTTGATGGTTTTGGAAATTANAACTTTGGTATTAATGAACAAATTATATTTCCAGAAATTAATTATGATAAAGTTAAAAGGGTAAGTGGTATGAACATTAATGTTGTGACTTCTGCTCAAAACAATCATGAGGCCTATAAGCTTTTAATGGCTTTTGGTATGCCCATCAAAGAAAACAAAAAACTTGAAAGTATTGAAAACTAAATATAGGATATATAATGGCAAAAAAATCTAAAATAATGCATAATATTCATAGAAAAACATTAGTTGAGAGATATGCAGCTAAGAGAAAAGATTTGATTAAGAAAATTAATGATACATCACTTAGCTTTGAAGAAAGACAAGCATTTAGATTAAAATTAGAAAAATTACCTAAAAATTCAAATCCGAACAGAGTACGCAATAGATGTAATTTAACTGGAAGACCAAGATCNTATTATAGAAGATTTGGGTTATCTAGAATTTCTCTTAGAGAAATGGCAAGTAACGGATTAATTCCAGGTGTAACGAAAGCAAGTTGGTAGGAGATAAGATATGTCAATGACAGATCCAGTAGCTGATTTTTTAACAAGAATAAGAAATGGTCAAGGAAGATTAAAAGATTATGTTGATATTCCATGCTCAAATCTAAAAAAAAGAATTTCTTATATTTTGAAAGAAGAACATTTCGTAAAAGATTATATTGAAATCAAGGATAATAAACAGCATATCTTAAGAGTTTTTCTAAAATACGATATGGATAACAACCCTGTTATTAATGGTATTAAAAGAGTAAGTAAGCCAGGGTGTAGAGTGTATGTTTCTTCAGATGATTTGCCTAGAGTTCTTAATGGCTTAGGTATTTCAATTATCACAACATCAAAAGGTGTGGTATCTAATAAAAAGGCAAAAAAATTAAGTGTTGGCGGTGAAGTATTATGCCAAGTTTGGTAGAAATGGAAAATTATGTCACAAATAGGTAGAAAAATAATAAATATTCCTGATGACGTTAATGTTACTAATGAAAATAATAACATTATTGTAAANGGTAAATTAGGAGAATTGGGNCACCAATTTGATAAAGAGATGATTATTGATATTTCNGATAATGAGATAACAGTTTCTAGACCTTCTGATTTAAAAAAGTTTAAAGAACTTCATGGTCTTACTCGTACACTTATATCTAATATGATTATTGGTGTTTCTACGGGATACAAGAAAGACTTAAGTCTTGTTGGTACAGGTTTTACTGCAGATGCTAGCAAAGGTAATTTTTTACTACTTAATGTTGGTTTCTCTCATCCAGTGTATGTTCAGAATCCAGAAGGTATAAAGGTAGAAACTCCTAAGCCTACTGAGATTTCCGTAACAGGTATAGATAAACAACTGGTTGGTCAATTTTCTGCAAGAGTAAGACAAATTAGAAAACCTGAGCCATATAAAGGTAAAGGAATCAGATATAAAGATGAGCACATTCGTAAGAAGGCTGGTAAAACCGTAGGAGGAGCCGCGTAGTCAAATGGATAGAAAAAATTGGATCAAGAAAAAAACTAGAATGAAAAATAAGCTTAGAAAGTCTAACAATAGTCATAGACTAATTGTTTTTCGTTCTAATAAACATATTTATGGTCAAGTTCTTGATGTTGAAAAAGGTGCTATAGTTTTATCATCTTCATCAAACGATAATGATATTTCAAAAGATAAGAATATTGAAAAGTCTAATAAAGTTGAGGTAAGTAAAATTGTTGCTAAAGCACTATCTAAGAAGATGAAAACAAAAAAAATAACATCTATCACTTTTGATAGAAATGGGTATATCTATCATGGTAGAGTTAAGGCTTTTGCTGAAGAATTACGTGAAAATGGTATAAAATTTTAAGAGGTATTACATTGAATAAATTTATTAATCCAACAGAAATAGAGCTAAAAGACGAAACAGTCATAGCTATTAACAAGGTAACCAAAGCAACTACAGGTGGTAGAAGAATGAGATTTAACTGTATTGTTTGTGTTGGTGACGGTAATGGTCACGTTGGTATAGGATTTGGTAAAGCTAATGAAGTTGTATCTGCAGTTAACAAATCAAAAGAAAATGCTAAGAAAAATTTATTTAAAGTACCTTTGATTAATGGTACTTTACCACATGAATTAAGAATTAAGCATGGTTCTGTAAGGCTTATAATGAAACCAGCATCAGAAGGTACAGGAATTATCGCTGGTGGTCCTGTTCGTATGATAATGCAGCAGTTAGGTGTTTCAAATATTTTATCAAAAGCTACAGGTTCAACCAATGCTATTAATGTTGTAAAAGCTGTNGAATCTGGTTTAAAACAACTTAAAGATCCATTGGCAGTTGCACATCAAAGAGGAATTTCACTAAAAGAATTATTTGAGTAAAAAATGGCTAAAACAAAAAAAATAAAAATAACTTTAACTAAAAGTCCAATAGGCTACAANCAAAAAGCAAAAAAAACACTTGAAGCNCTTGGNTTAACAAANATGAATCAATCAGTTGAACATAATATTAATGATAGTATTATGGGTATGATTGATACAGTAAACTATTTAGTTAAAACTGAGGAAATATAAAATGGAACTTTCTAATTTATCGCCTGCTAAAGGCTCTGTTAAAAATAGAAAAAGAATTGGTAGNGGTAATGCCACAGGTCAGGGTAGAACTGCAGGAAAAGGTCATAAAGGTTATAAATCCAGATCTGGTGCTAGCTCTAGGTTACATTTTGAAGGTGGTCAAATGTCTTTAGCTAGACGATTACCAAAAAGAGGTTTTACAAATATTTTTTCTAAAGAAGTTCAAATTGTAAATGTTTCAACAATAGAAACNCTTGGACTTAAAAAAGTTGATGTAGATGTCCTTTATAAAAAAGGTGTCATAAANAAGAAAAACATACCTGTTAAAATTCTAGGCAACGGTGAAATTGCTTCTTCTGTAGAAGTTTCAGCNCATTCTTTTAGTCAATCGGCTATTAANAAAATAGAAAAATCAGGTGGAAAAGTTGTTTATTTATGATNAGTAAAATTGTAAATATTTTTAAAGTTCCTGAACTAAGAAAAAAGATTGCTTTTACAGCTGCNTTATTATTTGTTTTTAGGCTTGGTGGGATTGTGCTTGTACCTGGTGTCGATAGGGANGTTGNAAAGCAATTTATAGCATTTAGTGANACTGGNGCAGGTAGTATTTTTGGNTTATANAACTTATTTGCAGGTGGTTTTTTCTCTCAGTTTTCTATTTTTGCACTAGGAATCATGCCATATATTTCAGCGTCAATTATTATTCAACTTCTTGGGTCTGTAGTACCTTATTTTCAAAGATTACAAAAAGAAGGTCCTGAGGGTAGAAAAAAAATCACGCAGTTAACAAGGTATGGAACAGTTCTTATTGCTTCTGTACAGGCTATTGGTGTATGCGTGCTCTTAACTTCTCTTGATGTATCAGATGGAACTGGTGTGGGTAGATATCTAGTTGCAGAACCATCTACAATGTTTTATTTTATCACTACCGTTATTTTAGTTACAGGAACTGTATTTGTAATGTGGTTAGGTGAGCAAATTACAAATCATGGAATTGGTAATGGTATATCATTAATTATAATGGTAGGAATTCTTGCAAGTCTTCCTAAAGTAGCTATACAACAAGTATCAAATCTTTTCTCAGATGATCCAAATTTAGCAACTAATCCATTTTCATTTATAATATCATTCATTGTTTTAATTGGTATTATAGTTTTTGTTGTTCTAATGAGCACAGCAGTTCGTAAAATTCCAGTATCTTATGCTAAGAGAATTGTTGGTAGAAAAATGTATGGTGGTCAAGCTACACATTTACCTCTTAAAATTTTGACAGCTGGAGTTATGCCAATTATTTTTGCACAAGCACTTGTTATTATTCCAACTAGCTTAGCTTCATTTTTTCCTAATACAGGATTTGGAATGTTTTTACAGAGAAATTTTGGTGATTTTACAGCTATACCTTATATGATATTTTTATTTGTCATGATTGTTGGATTTACATATTTTTACACAGCAGTTGCTTTTAATCCGGTTGATGTTGCAGATAATATGAAAAAGCAAGGTGGTTTCATACCTGGAGTTAGACCAGGTAAATCAACTGCTGATTTTATTGATAATATATTATCTAAGATCACTCTTCCTGCTTCTGTGTTTTTAGGATTCATAGCAATATTACCTAATGTAATAGCTAGATTTTCTGATGGTGGAATTGATATAAATACAGCTCAATTTTTTGGTGGTACAAGCATTTTAATTTTAGTTGGTGTTGCGTTGGATACATTGCAACAAATAGAATCGCAATTATTAATGCGAAACTATGAAGGCTTTTTGAAATCAGGTAAGATTAAGGGTAGAAGACGATATTAGTCTCTAAGCTTAATTATTGATATAGGATATATTTTTGATTTTATTAAAAAATAAAGATCAGATACAGAATATCGATTACGCATGTAAAATTGTAAGAGATACTTTGTTTTATGTTGAAGAACAGATTGTTCCAGGAATAACTACTATTGATTTAGATAGAATGGCTGAAGAATTTATTTTATCAAAAGGAGCCATTCCAGGATTTAAGGGTCTATATGGTTTTCCAGGTACTCTATGTGTTTCAATCGAAGATGAAGTTGTTCATGGTATACCTTCTGACCGTGAGTTAAAAGAAGGTCAGATTATAGGTATAGATGTTGGTTCAATTTATAATGAATATTATGGTGATCATGCAAAAACTTTTCCTGTAGGAAAAATTGATGAAGACAG
>NZRW01000043.1 GCA_002701185.1 Fidelibacterota bacterium | reverse complement strand
GTGCGGTCTAAATCTTATACTTTTTGTTCCACATCCTAAGATAAGTAAATTATTTTTGTATGCTTCCTGTGTTAGTAAATCTCTTTCATCAGCAGAAGGTAAGTCAAATGAGCAAAATAGACCTGAACCTCTTGAATTAACCATAAATGCAGGAAACTGCTCTTCAAGTTGATGTAATTTTTGCAATAAATAATCACCTTTAATTTGAGCGTTTTCTAACAAATTATGTTCTTGAATTGTTTCTAGGATTATTTTAAATCTGACCATATCTGTTAAATTTCCACCAAAGGTTGAATTTATTCTACTTGATCTTTGAAATACATTATTTTTAGCCTCTAAAACCCTATCTCCTGCAAGAATTCCACACACTTGTGATTTCTTTCCAAAAGATATAATATCAGGAAGAGGCTCTTTTTCGATAGTTTTATCACATGGGCATAAAGATGGCGTAAAATGTTGATGCGCCCACATTTTACCAGTAATACCAACACCTGTTTGAACTTCATCATAAATCAGTAAAAACTCATGCTCATCTGCAAGAGCCCTTAACTTTTCAAAAAATCTACATCTAAAATGATTGTCACCACCNTCACCTTGAATAGGCTCTATAATTAAACCTGCTATATCATTTGGATTAGATTTAATTGCATCTTTAATCTGCGAAATTGCTAATTCTTCTTTTTCTTTAACGTTATCAATAACTTCAGAAGTCATTGGAAAACTTAAATAAGGATTTTCTATTCTTGGCCATTCAAATTTTGGAAAATATTTTGTTTTTATTGGGTCNGTATTTGTTAATGAAAGAGTATATCCGGTTCTACCATGAAAAGCTTCTTTGAAATGTATAATTTGATTACCTTTNTTAGAAATTCCCTTTTCTAGATTTTTTCTATGTTTCCAATCAAAAGCAACTTTGAGTGCATTTTCAACAGCCAGTGCTCCACCTTCAATAAAAAAAGTGTTTTTTAAATAATCAGGAATTGCAACTTTATCAAATACTTTTAAAAATTCAGCATATTCAGTGGTATATATATCTGATAAAGTAGGCTTAAATAAGGATACATTCATCAAAAGATCTTTATTTTTTAATATATTTGGATGATTATACCCTATACATCCTGAAGCATACATNGAAAACATATCCAAGAATTTTTCACCATTTCTTTTATCAACAATCCATGAATCATGACTTTCTTTTAAATCTAAAATAGGTTCAAATCCATCGGCTAAAATATTTTTATCTAATAATTTTCTTACATCATTTGCTTTAACTGCCATTTTTATTCCTTATAAGTCAAATTTAATACCTTGTGCTAAAGGTAATTCTTTACTCCAATTAATTGTATTTGTTTGCCTTCTCATGTATGCTTTCCACGCATCTGACCCAGACTCTCTTCCACCNCCAGTTTCTTTTTCACCTCCAAATGCACCNCCAATTTCTGCNCCAGAAGTACCAATATTCACATTAGCAATCCCACAATCACTTCCCTTATGAGATAAAAAACTTTCAGCATTCATAATACTATTTGTAAAAATAGAAGATGATAAGCCTTGAGGTACAGAATTATGTAAATTTACAGCTTCTTCAAGTGTATCATATTTCATAACATACAAAATAGGGGCGAATGTTTCATCTTGTACTATTTGATAGTGGTTTTCAGCTTTAACAATAGTTGGCTCTACAAAACAACCTTTGCTATCAATGGGTTTACCTCCAACCAAAATTTCACCGCCTTCTTCTTTGGCTTTTACTAACGCATTTTCAAAATCAGTAATTGCATTTTTATCAATGAGAGGTCCCATTAATGTATCAGATTTTAATGGGTCACCTATTCTAACTTGTTTGTAAGCATTTTTAAGCTTATCAACTAGCTCATCAAAAATTGATGAATGAGCAATAATTCTTCTTGTAGAAGTACATCTTTGACCTGCGGTACCTACAGAACCAAAAACTATACCTGGTACAACCAAGTCCATATTAGCAGTCTCATCAACAATAATTGCATTATTTCCACCTAATTCAAGTATTGTTTTACCCAATCTTGCTCCAACTGCCTGAGCTACTTTTTTTCCCATTGCTGTTGAACCTGTAGCAGATATTAGTGGAACTCTATTATCATTTATAAACCTCTCACCAATAACAGAACCTCTTCCGATAATTAAATTAAATATACCCTTATAACCATTTTTGTTTAATACATCATTACAAATATTTTGTACTGCGATAGCACATAAAGGTGTTTTTGAAGAGGGTTTCCATATNCTAATATTTCCACAAATAGCTGCAATAAAAGCATTCCATGCCCATACAGCAACTGGGAAATTAAAGGCTGATATTATACCTACATTACCAAGTGGATGCCATTGTTCATACATTCTGTGTTCTGGTCTTTCAGAATGCATAGTTAATCCATAAAGCTGTCTCGATAAACCTACGGCAAAATCAGCTATATCAATCATTTCTTGAACCTCACCATCTCCCTCAGCTTTTATTTTTCCCATCTCTAATGATACTAAATTCCCAAGTTCATCTTTCTTTTTTCTTAACTCATTTGCCATCTCCAGAATAAGTTGACCTCTTATAGGAGCAGGTACCATTCTCCATTCTAAAAATGCTTCATTAGATTTGTTTATAATATTTTCGTAGTCTTGCTCATTGCATAATTGAACTTTTCCTAATAACTCACCATTGGTTGGATTATAACTTTCTATATAGTTACTTGAACCATTATCAACCCAATCCTCGCCACCAAAGCAAGATCCCATACTAATTTCATTAATACCTAAATTTTCTAATATTTTATTCATTTTATAATTTACCCTTTATACTCTTCTGTATTATCTTTTTGTTTAAGAGACCAAATCAGTAATGAAATGATCATAAAAATAAAAATTACTGGTGTAGCATAATTATAATCTTCTGTTGAATAGTTAATTAAATCCTCAAACCTTCCTATTAACAAAGATATTCTTCCCATAACTGCAAAGCCAAATGATGCACCAAATTTAATCATAAGGAAATAGATACCAATTTTACTTATTTTTCCAACAACACCTTTGTGCTCTTTTGAGAAGAAAAAATATACTAATCCAGAAATGACACCAACTAAAATCAAAATGTGATTAAAAATTTCTAAGCCACTTTTACTAAAATCAATTGCAGAATTNTGTATTTGCATTAAAATATTTGAATTTATAAATACATAAATTTTTAAACCTGCAGCCATACCAACAATATAACCAATTGAAATTCTAGCTAACCAACTCAGTGATGGAATAAGTCTAAATAACATAAAAATTCCAAGAACTAGTGGAATAATATATATAATGTTAAAGTCAAAACCTGCTTGAACATAACTTGGAAACAATCTACCAAACAAATTAGGCCATACTTGATCCCACCATGTTAAAGCAAAAATATAACCAGCTGAAACTCCAACAAATAAATGCTCCGAAGCTTTGTAAAATGGATTATCACCATACAAATAACTTAAAATACTTAAAGTCATAAGCACTAAAAGCCATATCCCTATTATTTCAAAATTAACTTCCATTTAACTTTCTTTTCTAGAATAATAATATGCAATATTTCCAATAACTATAAAAACTACCATAAGTAAATGCGCAACAGATTGAGCTGACATTCTAGCGTATGCTTTACCTTTAACAATATTACCTTGTGGATTAATAAATGAATTATTGTTTATTTGTTCATTGACCATGAAATCATAAACCATTTGTTCATATTCTGCTGCACCAGGCATTCCTGCTAAAATACCCTTTAATTGNCCTGATTCAACATACGGAATAGCATCCGTTACCATTATTGATGTACAACCTGATGAAAGAGGTACATTTTTTGGATCACATGCATATTGAACCCATTCAGCATTTCCAGGTACACCTGCAGAAAAATCAAACACAAAGTCAAAATCTGTTACATCATAAATACCTTCCATAATTGGTAAATCGTTTATTGATTTACCATTTTTATCTTGTTGGTAAATGTCTCTAAAGTTATCAGCAATACCTTTAATTACTACAAAACCTCCAACTTTATAATCAAACATAACATAGTCNATACCATCTTCAATACTAAACAAATTAGAATTTCTAACTGAAGATATGGCTTGTTCAGCCATTATTGGGCTTTCTGGCCATANAGATACAATATATACTTTTACACCTTTCGAGAATAAATGATTTAAAAGACCTACAGCCATTGGATGTACTTCAGGCTTAGTGCTAGCTCCATAAGCAAAGGAAATTAAAACTTTATCATTAGTGTTTAAATTACTTATTGAATCATATACCACTCTAGTATTTCTATCTTCACCTAAAGGTAAATCAATTAAATTAGGATTAATTAAAGGTATAAGGACGGCTAGACCAATTAATAAAAAAATTATTCTTCTATCTAAATTTCCTAATTTTAAAATATAATTTTTCATTTAATCTCCTAAAATAGACCTTTCTCTACCAGTCATAATTCTGTAAGATTGTGCTACAATACCTAGAGCAATACCTATCATAATAGCTCGCGCACCAGCGGTTGCAGGNACAGCCATTATCCATTCTTGTATTGAAGGAATGTATAAAATAGNTGGAACACTTTCAGACCAGTTAAATATTATTCCAATTAGAATTATTAAAATATTTGAAAATGTATATGATATGAAAAATATTTTTTTGCTAAGAACCTTTGGTGCAATAATTGCAAAGAATATTGAAATAAATATAATTGTTACAACCCACCATGGTATCAATGCTCCAATTGGTACTCTTCCAAGCATCAATAAAACTCCAGATATTAGTAATAATGTTGCTTCAAAATTTCTAATTCTAAATGCTCTATAAGAAGCAGATGCAACAAAAAAAGCTAAAAGTGCGAACATAGTAGAACCTAAGGGTAAATATATATAATTATACATCCAGTAAAATGCAGAATTTTCATTTTTTAAATGTGGCCCCATGGAAACATCTGAACCATTATAAATAAATCCAAAAACGACCATTATTATAAATCCAGCTAATGTAAAAATACTATACTGCCAATTTTCTTTTTTAAAAGCAATTTTCTGAAGGTGTAGTTGAAGTAAGTTTAAGCAACCAAGAAACGCCGCAAAACCTGCAATAATCATATAAAAATTAGTTGCATCTTTATCTGTAAAGTTTCTTAATGAGGTCCAGTTAATAAAATAGCCCGATAAAGCTATAAATCCCATAGCTGACATTACAACAATTGCTAACTGTCTCTTCAAAAAATTCATTAGTTTACACCATCCAAAATATTAATTTTAAAAATATTTGATAAATCAATTGTTAATAAATTAAAATAATTAAAAACTGATACAAGAACAACAAACAGAATGAAAAACATGCATAATAACTTCACATAATCTTGCCCTTTAATACTTCCAATCATTTCAGGACTTCCAGATAAGTATGCACTNGCTGCATAAAATTCTTCACCAATTAACACATAATCACATGCAGTCACAAAAAATGGTATTTGTGATGATGAGCCAGTACCAGCAATTTGGATAGCTCCAATTGAGCTTCCTGTTTCAGCAAGTAGTAATGATTCAGCATAAAATTTACCTTGATAGAAAACTGCTGCCGGCTTTTCTCTAAGCATTATTCCATTTACTCCTGCAGCATATGCAAATTGATCATCAGTGACATAATGAACCATAGAATCATTATATAAATCAGGTCTACCCTTTTTTAAATAAGATTCTTTACATGACTCTCTAGCTGCTTCCATTACAATTGGAACACAACACGGTACGTGTAAATCAGCTTCATACTCCGCAGTCATACCAGCTATATGTCCAAGTATAATTACACCTGAAATTGTATCTATTTCATCAAGACCTGATATTCCAGGTACATATAATACAGAATTACCCATTTCTGTTGCTCTACCTACAGCTTCTTCCATAGCCTGCATAGCAGAAATAGGTCTCATGTATATATCATCGCCATTTTTTGCTTTACGAATGAAAAATTCAATAGTTATACATGAAAATAAAATAGTAAAAAATGATAGCTCATTTCCTAAAACAAAAAAATTGTGGGAAGAATTAAATAAATAAAAAACCAATAATAATAATGGTAAAACAAAAATTTGATCTATTTTAATTTTATTAATCATTTATTTTTATAAGCTAAATTAAGCTCTTCTATTTGTGTGATTAAATATTCAACATTTCTTTTTCTTTCTAACAGTTCTATAAAACTATAGTATTTTTCATCGCTTACAAAAAATGTTAAAATTGGTCCTAAAAAAATTAAAGTTTGCCCAGCTACAAACGAAATGTATTTGGTACTTTCAAATAAAAAAATTGCAGGAACAGCCAAACCTTTTTCAACTATTTTTTTTGCAAAATAGTATATTGTCTCTTTTTCTTCATTATTCATAGTCATATTTTAAGTTATTTAATTCGATAAAATAACTTCTAAATTTGCTCTTGGAATTATTTCTACACTTTTATCATCAAATTGAACTTCAGCTACTCTTACTTTTGTTTCAGATTTCATTTCAAGAAGTTCGTAAGGTAATTTAGTTATAACACCTAATCTTCCAAAAAATGGCTCCCTAATAACCCTAACTTTTGAACCTTCAGAGATTACTAAATCTTGTTCTGTAAAATCTTTACTAGTTTCTTTTTCTTCTGTTTCAATAAATATTTCTGGACGTAAAACACCAGCCCTGATTTGAGTTGCTCCATTAATTGAGGCTATTTTATTTTCATTTTCTTTTAATAAATCAAAAGTTCTTTTAGCCATATTTACTTCACCAAAACCTTCAGTTATAATTAATGTTGTTGTGTTTTCTGTTCCNGTTATGGCAACACCTAAAGAATATCCTAATATTTTTGAAATGGTATTATAATCTACGCCCCCACANACTATCCCATTAACTTGCATTTCTTTAGCTTTAGAGTAAATTTCATGATCTATATAAGAACCACAAACAATAATCTTACCTTTTAAGTCCTCTTTAATATTAGATATCTTAACTTTTTCTGTTTCATCATTGACTAAACATTTAATTTGACCTTTTTTTTCTCCACCAATACCAATAATACCTTGTATAAAAGTTCCTATTGAATTTATTATGACACCTTCCTTATCAAATATTTTTTCTACAGTACCAGGTATATACGCATCTACATTAATAGGAAGTGGTTTTTCAGAAATAACCACTTGTCCCGTAACATTAGAAATATTCATGATTTGACCATCAATTGGTGATTTTACTTCACTTTTAAATAATCCAAATAAGCCTTTATTTTGAGCTATGATCTGATCTTTTGAAACATAATCACTTTCTTTAATTAATATACATTCATGAATTTGTTTAGGGTCAACGTTTAGCTCATTAGATAAATTTATCATATGAACATTTCCTGGAATTTCTGTTGAAGCAACTATTTTTTCGGCTTTAACTATATCATTAACATCAACATGCACCTCCCCTTTTAAAGGTAACAATCTTTCTTTTTTAACTTTTGTATTTTTAAGAACTTTTAATCCTGGTGTATATGATTTAGACATATTTATTCCTCATTATACTCATTTGTAGCTGAAGACCATTTGTTGATTTGGTTAATTCTCTCTGAATTATCATTATTAAAACTTATCTCTCTTCCTCTTCCATCAAAAACAATTCCTACTTCACCTCCATTGATTGAACCTTCAAAAGTTTGACCTTTTCCAAATCCTAAATCTACATTCTTATCTAATTCTATTTTGCAATCATAAGTTCCAACTGGTATATCTAATAACTTTATCTCACCATATTTAACTTCACCCTCATAAATTGTATCATGAACATTTATTNTATAATTAAATAAAACTTTATCAACATTGAATTTACCAATTGGAGCAACGCATGTACCTAATTTAATTAAACAATCTTTATGAAAAACTTCAACNGCTGCAGATTCATGGAATGTTGATAAAACTCCTAACTGTGGCATCATAAAAATTGAATCTACAGCTATCTCTGTAAAACCGATAGGCAAAAATGAATCAATAATCATCCTCATAGCCTGCGAACGTCTTGGCGCGTGCGACAAGACTCCACCAGAGCCCACAATTAAGTTTAACTTTAACATATCTACAATTGTTTCACCTGACATTTTTTGATCAAATGTATCAGATATTGTTCTTTCTTGTTGAATCCCTTTAAGTGATACAGCAAACTCTTTGTGTTGAATGAATGATAATCTCAAAGCTTCTCTTGCTAATGCTTGTTCAATTTTTAAATCTTCTAAAGTTTGTGGAATTGTAGTTGGTCGTATCATTTTATTAGCAATTCTGTTTGTTAAATTAGCTGAATCAATTTCAAAAGGGACCCATCTAGAAACATTTGAAACTCCTGCTTCAGATAAAACATTACAAATTGAATAGCTCATACCTAGATTAGCGCTTACTGTTCTGTTAAATTCACCATCAAAAACAGAAAATACATCAGTCGTTGCTCCTCCAATATCTACCCCAACCACAGAAATATTTTCAACTTCTGCAATTTTTTTAATCATCTCACCAACTGCACCAGGCGTTGGCATGATAGGGTGATCTGTCCATTTCATTAGTTTATTATAACCAGGTGCTTGAGCCATTACATGCTCCATAAATAAATCATGAATTTTATCTCTACTTGGCTTTAAATTTTCTTTTTCTAATGTTGGTCTTATATTGGGAACCATAATAAGGTCTGTCGAATCATCAAGTGTTTCTTTAATATTATCTTGCGCTTCTTTATTTCCTGCATAAATAATTGGTAATTTATAATCCATACCAAGTCTTGGTTTAGGGTTTGCAGTTTTTATAATTTCTGCTAACTCAACAACATGAGAAATAGTACCACCATCAACTCCTCCTGATAATAAAACCATATCAGGACGTAATTCACGAATTCTCTTTACCTTTTGATGATATAATCTTTTATCATTTGAAGCTAATATATCCATAACTATAGCCCCTGCACCNAGTGCAGCCCTTTGAGCACTTTCTCCTGTCATGTTTTTAACAACTCCACTAACCATCATTTGAAGACCACCGCCAGCAGAACTTGTAGAAATATAAACATCTACACCATGACCATCGTTTGAAGGTGTAATAATTTTTTCTTGATTTAAAATTTTTCTTCCAGATAATTCTTCTAACTCAATTATAGAATTTAAAACGCCTCTGGTTACATCCTCAAATGGAGCTTCTACAGTAGTTGGGGCTTCTCCTCTGAAAGTTAACCTATATTCATTTTCAATTTTCTCAATTAATATTGCCTTAGTGGTTGTAGAACCACAATCTGTAGCTAAAATAACATTTATATTTTTTTTATCCATAAAATCCAGTAAAAAGTAAATAAAAATATGTNGCAAAACTTACTGCAAACATTGAATCAAACCTATCAAGAAAACCTCCGTGACCTAACAATATATTGCTAGAATCTTTTACGTTTAATCTTCTTTTAAAATAAGACTCGGAAAAATCACCAATTTGACTAAATAAACCTGTTATTAATCCTAAAAACACTATATTAATGGTTGTAAAATTTTCTGGCCAAATATTCTTGTCTGCATAGTTAAATATTAGAAANAGATATAATACTGAAAAAAATAATCCAGAAAAACTACCTAACCATGTTTTTTTTGCACTAACGCTTGGCAATATTTTTCTTTTTCCAAAATTTTTACCCATTACATACGCTGCTGAATCAGTAATCCATACAGATGAAAAAAGAATTAAAATAAAAAAGTTCGAAATATTATTAGATTCATATAATGGAATGAATAATACTATTGTTGATACCCATATAAATCCACCGATTAATTTAATAAATGTAAGTTTAGATTTATTTAACAATAAATATGTGAATTCATAAAAAGAAAATGCTACTACAGAAAAAATTAAAGCATAAAAAGTATAAACATTGTATAATATTGAAAATACAATCAGTGGAGCACCAATAACATTTACTAAACTTCTATTTTTTTTATCAATTTTCATCTGGTTTTATAATATTTATTGTCGCCCCATTTCAAAACTTCGATTTTAACATTTGCTGTACCTTGCTCGAAAAAACCTAATTTTTTTGCAGCACCTGATGAACAATCCAAAACCCTTCCTTTAATATAAGGACCTCTATCATTTATCTTTAGTTTTACAGATGGTTTAGTGAGCCTATCTAAATTAGTTACTTTAACCCAGGAATTTAATGGTAAAGTTTTATGGGCAGCACTTAACCCATGTTGATCAAAAATCTCACCATTAGCAGTTAACTGACCATCAAATCCATCATTGTGACCATAATGTGATGCTACACCATAAATGATATTATCTGAAGTATATCTTGGTGATGGCGAGCAACTTAAAAGTATTAAAACTATAATGGATATTAGATTTTTAATCATTTATAATCACCTGTCAAATCAGTAATTTTATTAATATTATTTTCGTTCATAAAATTTAGCATTTGATCATAAAGCTTAGAAATTAAAGAAGGNTCTCTGTAGTTAACAGTTCCAATTTGAACCATAGTTGAACCCACTCTAAGAAATTCAACAATATCACTCACACTTGATATCCCACCCATACCAATAATAGGAATCTTAACATTATTGTATACTTTAAATACTTTTGCTAATGCAACAGGCTTTATTGCAGGTCCAGATAAACCTCCAAATTTTGTGCTAAGCAAAAAATTTCCTGATTTGGAATCAATTGCCAGACCTTGTAAGGTATTAATTGCACTAATTGCATCAGCTCCAGCTCGCTCTGAACTAGCTGCAATTTTTTCAATATCTGTTACATTAGGACTAAGCTTAACAATCAATAATTTATTAGTTAATTTTCGTAATTCACTTACTAAATCAAATATCATTTCGTGATTAATGCCAAATTCCATTCCTCCAGCTTTTACGTTCGGACAAGATACGTTAATTTCATAACCAACATGTTCTCCATTAGCAGATTCAATTGTTTTTAGAACAGATTGATATTCTTCAAAAGTGGAACCAGCAATACTGATAATAAACTTTGTTTTAATATTATTAAGTTTTGGTAATTTTTCTTTACAGAAGTTAACTACTCCAACATTTGCTAAACCTATTGAATTCAACATTCCAGAAGATGATTCATGAATTCTTGGATGGTCATTACCATCTCTATTTTCATACGTGATTGACTTTGTTATAACACAACCAATTTTACTTAAATCTACTAACTTAGAAACTTCATCACCATAACCAAAGGTGCCACTTGCAGCTATTATTGGTGAAGAAAATTCTATATCTTTAATTTTAACTTTTAACATATTTATATCTCAATATCATTATCTATCATTTGACACCATGTCAAGAATTTCCATAAATCCTTAACAAAAATGATAGGGTGCGATAAGGCAAATTTCCAACCATTAGGGTATGCTGTAACTAATCTCCATTTAATATATTCTTTTGGCCATTTCCTCATAGACCAAATAACTTCAATTTTTGATTTAGTTACTTTTGTCATCATTAATATTAATTTTTATATCAACAGGAATACCCATTTGAACATCTTTCATAATTGGTATATTTTTTTTTAGATTTTCAATTTCGGCATCTTTATCATTAATTAAGTTTAAACTATCCATATCATTTTCAAAATGTAAGTTTTTCGATAGATAATTTAACAAATTATTATATTTTGATAAATCATCTTTATGTAAATCATCCATTTTATTTAATTTTATATAATAATCATTAAACTTNAATGANTTTTGGACNTGTGGATTAAATCTTGTTTGGGACGTGTCTTTTTCAAAATTTTTATTAGCTAATCTTTTTTCTAAATCAATGTATTTATCAATAATTAATAGAGAATCATTTGTCTGAATTAATTCTAAATAAAATTC
The DNA here is from genome assembly GCA_002701185.1 of Fidelibacterota bacterium. Taxonomy (GTDB): domain Bacteria; phylum Fidelibacterota; class Marinisomatia; order SCGC-AAA003-L08; family D37C17; genus TMED6. The sequence continues at coordinate 8,235 of NZRW01000043.1, read as the reverse complement.
ACTTTTCTCAAAATCTCTAAAGTACCAAAAACAAGTTTCTGATAAATTAATTAATATTGAATCTAACTCAACTCTTTGAAANTTCTCATTNGACCAATTATCTATTTTTAATGAATCTTTAAATTNATCAAAGTTTATAATATTCAAATTATTAACATAATCATTAATTATTTGATTTAAATCATTGGAGAGTTTTATTTTTTTTGAATTACTTAAATATTTCTTTGCTGAATCTAAATTAGATTTTTCAGTTAAAAACTTATAACCAATTTTATAGTTTTCTTTTTGATTTAATGAATCAACCTTGTCTTTTATTGACTCTTCTATAAGTAATAATTTATTTTTTAAAACACTCTTAAACGCTTCATCATCAACAAACTCAAAACTTTTTAAAAAATATTCAATACCTAATTCAGGTTCATATAAATGATTTTCATAGATATTNCCTAAACTGTAGTAAGATATATAATCATCGTAAGTTTCTGCAGNATATNTGAATANATCTACAGCCGCATTCTTATCATATTGTAATACATTCCAAGCAGAATCTCTTAAAAAATTTAATGTATCTATTGATTTTTTAGTTTTTTCAACAAATAAATCATTACCTTTTAACTGATCTATAATTTGTTGAGATCTTACTACATATNTTGATTGTGGAAATACATTAATTAACTCTTTATGTTTTTCAATTGCTAGTTCAGTTTGATTAAAATCAAAATAAAGTTTTTCTCCAATTATAAACAGTAAAGAATCTNTCNGAATTTTATTATTTATNAATTGATTTGATGAATTTAATCTATCATCTCCATTTTCATTATTTATGTTTTCATCATACTCTGATTCATACTCATTCAAAATTCTNTTGTATGATTTTATTTCATTTAAATATTCTTTAGTTATCTTTGAATAATCTGAAGTTCTCATTGTTTCTAATACTAAATCAAAATATTCTTGAGNTAAATCCAAATCAAACTCTTTAAAAAGAGATATATATCCTAACCAATAATAAGACTCGCACTTTCTTTGTTTTTGTATTGAATTATTGATGATTTCATTAAATAAATTCTTTGCCTCATTATAATTTTTATTAAGCATATAGATTATTGCTAACTCTATCTTAAATTCATCTTTTATTTTATCTGTTTCAAAAGCACCAGAATTTAATTTTTCTTCAATTTTTATAATTAAACTTTCATAATCTTTCATTTTTTTCTTAACATCTATCCACCTTCTTAAAATATCATTCTTATTATCATTATTATTTGAATATAGTTCAAGCTTGTCAAGATAATTTGCTGCATATTCATACATTTTTTCACTTTCAGATAAATATGAAAGTTTTGAGTAAATCATATTTTTTTTGGAATTTAAATTAACATATTTTAGAGCCTTTTCGTATTCGTTAAATGCTTCAATGTATTGTTTTTTTTCTACAAAAAAATCTCCTTTTATATTATGCAGAAGAAAAAATAATTTCTTATCATTTTTTGGGTTAATAATTTTCTCAATCAATTTGAGATTTTCTAAAATTACATCCTTAGGTTCAAGCTTTAATCTTGTATATTCTAGCCACAATTTTGATTCATTAAAATATTTACTATCTGGATATTTATTAATTAATTCACTAAAATATTTCTCTGATTTAAAATATTCAGCTAATGTAAAGTATGATCTTCCCATATAATAAATTGCATCATCAACATATTTGCTATCAGAATATTCATTTATAACAATATTGCTACTTATAATTGATTCATTTAATAACTTTTTGGCTGAAGTTGGAATATCATTATTTTCATAATTAAAAGATGAATTATCAATGATTTCATTAGCCTGCTTAAAAGAATTTTCAGCATTGTAGAATGTATTAAAATAAACACAGGAGGTAAAATAAAAACAACTGAATCCCAAAATTAATAATTTAGTGCTTTTCATATATGTAATATAGTCCAATGTAAAATTTTATTGTTATTATTTATTATAATTAAATTGGGGAAAATTGTTCGCGATATTTTATTTGTCAATTGAACTAATATTATAAACATTGTAATCAGAACCAACCGCACTTAAATCGAGTATATCATCCATAATTATTGAAGCTTTATTATTGATTCCTAAATCAATTATCACAATTTTTCCATTATTCATTGTGATTTTAATTTCATGATTTGTTAATGACTCGATTGAAACAATATAGCTTAGATTGAGCATATAAGATTTTTCTTGAGGCTCACCTTTTAAACCAATCAGGGTATATGTGAATTTTATATATGGTGAATTTGACTTTGACATCTTATAAAAATTTAATTTTATAATAAATAAATTACAATTAAAAAAAACAAAGTCTCCAAAAAAAATTGGAGACTTTATTTGGTACCGAGGGCCGGAATCGAACCGGCACGAACATGTAATGTTCGAGGGATTTTAAGTCCCTTGTGTCTACCAGTTTCACCACCTCGGCATTGAGGCGTCGACCAGATTCGAACTGGTGAATGACAGTTTTGCAGACTGCTCCCTTACCACTTGGGTACGACGCCAAAAAAAGGCCCCTCTAAAAAGAGAGGCCCTTGAGCGAAAGAACGGATTCGAACCGTCGACCCTCACGTTGGCAACGTGATGCTCTACCAGCTGAGCTACTTTCGCAATATTTATCAAAAAAAATTTGAGGACAATATTATGTCAATTTCAATATTAAATCAAGAGTTTTATTTATGATTATGACCTTTATGTGGATCTGGTAGAGGACCAAAAAGATCAGTCATTCGCTTCTTGCCATTTTCAATTACATTTAAAATTTTAGTATCATCCTTTATTTGCTTATCTAAAGAATACTTTCTAAAAGAAAAATAGTTTACCTTACCACCTAAAGTAGCTACTAAATCATCTCTTTCTTTGAGTTTCTTCTTTATTTGACTTAATGCTTTAGGATCATTTTTAAACTCAGAATCTAAATCAATACTTTCTTCAAAATCAATATTATAGCTAGATAAAAACTTTTCAGATTTTTCTAATTTAGACTCTAAATACATAATATCTAAAAATTTACTATCTTTATCACCAATATTTATATCAAATTCAAATATATATTTACCTCTCATACCAATACTATATGTTGGAATAGATGAACTTCCTCCATCCTTAGAAACTGCTGGAGGTAGATTTGAACGACTTCTTACAGCAAAGTCTATTGGGTAATCTTTAGTTTTTAATCTGTTTAAATCTTTTTCAGAAGCATTAAAAAGTAATATAATCATATCAGTTTTAGAATCTACTTCATTAATGATATTTTTTAAAGTTTTAAATGGGTCTTTAACTGTTAATTTTTCATTTAGAAAAACTGAAGATAAACCAATAAAACCTATTTTCTTACCTTGCTTTTCAACAATGATATATGGATCATATAATTTCTCACCATTTTTTCCAAAAATATTGGCTGAGATATATGGAAAATTAGACTTTTTTTGTAATTGTTGCATAAAATCAAAACCAGCAGCATAATCATGCGAACCAGGTGAAAAAACATCGCATCCTATGATATTGAAACAATCTACAATGATATTTGCTGTTTCTTTNGCATGATCAATTGTTACACCACTAGATAGTTTATCTTTTTTGAAAAATAAATTTCCAGCGTCTGCAACTATAACATCATGCCCCTCTGATTTTAAATCTTTAATTATTGTTGATTTACGGGCAAGACCGCCCATAGGTTTCTTTTTTCAACCGCAAGGGTCTGTTTCACCATTTACATTAGAAGTTAATACTAATCTAATTCCATTATCTGATGAAAAGTTTGCAAAAACTACTGATAAACTTAAAAATATATATATTAGTATATTTTTTTTCATTAAAATCTTTCCTATGTAAAACTTTTTATAATTCTTTGCCTAAATTTTATAATAATTGAAAACATAAGCAAATAAATATCTTCAATCAATCTTTCAAGTGGTGTTGTTTTATTTTCTGATATACCACAGCCACAATCTATATCTAAACCTCTATAAACAGCAACAGATAGTATGAAAATAAACCAAATTAGCATTAATATAATTAAATTATTTGGTATATCAATTAAATCTGAACCATTTTTGAAATACAAGAATAGACCTGCAACCAAAAGAAAACCACATATTAATTCAACCCAAGGAAGAACTAAGGCAGCTAAACTATTTATCCAATATGGAGTTATTTCATAATTATTTATACTTTTTAAAAATTGATGGGGGTCAACGATCTTATCTAAGCTTGCTGAAATAAAAATCCAGCCTAAATAACCAGCAAAAATTAATAAGATAAGTTTAAAAATATTTCTCATAATCTACCTATTATAAATGGAATCCCATTCATCCCAACCACCTTTATAAATAGAAAAATCATTTTTTGAAAAATACTTACCGAATTGTCCAAAATATTCACTAGTATCAATTAATACGCTAATCAAATCTTCAGCTCTGTCACAAGTTGGACTCCAACAATATACAATTACCTTTTGATTATCTTCATTTGTATCAACAATTTCATAAACTTCTTGTGAATCATCTATTTTTATAACATTATCAGAATATCCATAATCATTTATAATGTTTTGAATATTATTTAACATATCTTCATCCAATTCATAAAGCAAATCAATATCAACATTTATTGCATTTCCAATGTATCCATCTTGATATGAAGAATAATCTCTTGCGTCAATAATTGGATAACTACTATCTTCAACAACAATTTTAAAATCATCTAAGTTTATAAACTCATCAAATTTTAGCTCAATTTTTGAAAATAAAGGAAAACTTCTTTCAAGCATAGACCATCTAATCATCCCAAGAGTAAGTGATAAAATGACAATAAAATTATAATATTTATATTTTTTTATAAAACTCATTATATATTTAATAATTATTAACTAATTTTGTTTCAAAATTTAAGATAAATTATTTTTCTTTTCTAAAAGATTTAATGAAAATAAATTATCTTCCTATTTATATAGGGGATATAGCTCAGTTGGGAGAGCGCTTGAATGGCATTCAAGAGGTCAGCGGTTCGACCCCGCTTATCTCCACAGAAAAAAATTAATTAATGGAGTATGTAGTATGAAAATGTCAACACTTAGAGATCAATCTGCACCAGTATTATATGGATTAGTTGTACTATTTGTATTAGCAATGGGTGGATTTGGAAGTATTTTTAGTAGCACAACATCTGATAAAGGTAATAGTGAAAATTGTGATCCTGAAAGATTTGTTGCATGTTCAGATAATGAAAATATTAGTATAACAGTTGAAGAATACTTTCAGAGATATCTAAATAACCCTGACTTTTATCATAGTAGAGCAAATCCTTTTGGTCCAAACTCACCATATAGTGCTACTGATAAACAACTTGATACGCTAAATGCTTTAAATCAAGTTTGGTCAACATTAATTAATCAAAAAGTAAATAATCAGTTTATATCAGATTTGGAACTTATTACAGAAGACCCAAATGAAAATAGCCCACATCTCGATGAGGTTATTGATTTTATAAAAAATTACCCAAACTTTAATCCAACATATAAAACTGAACTTGAAGTATTAGGATTATTTGTTGTTGATTCTACATTCAATCAAATTCTCTATGAAGCATCTGTTGATAATGGACTTTTATACTCTAAGCTTAATGAGGCTTTTGCTTTAACATTTCCTCAACAAGACATGCAAATCAGAGCTCAAGGATCGAGTAGATGGAATAATTGGTTTTCTACTATGAAGAGACAATTGGCTAGTGTCAAACTTAATTATATCATTAACTCAACCCAATCATTATCTAAAATGGAATTAAAAGATCAATTACTGCTTGAGCAAGGTAACTATGATTTTGATTATTTAACATATTCATTAGCTAATATAGAAGTAGAAGTAAGTGATGATGAATTAAATAGCTATTACAACTCAATTAAAGATGATAAATCATATAATCTTAAAAAGGGAACACGTAGAGTTATTGAGTTTGTAAAATGGGATCTATCTGGACTTGATGATTCACAAGTAGATTCTGTTAAAAAGTTAGCTAAAGATTTTAGAAAATCTGCTAGAAGAAATGGATTTAGTACTGCTGTTGAAAAAAATAATACTTTTTCCATGGTTAAGGAAGTTACTCTTTCTAATGAGTTTAGTCTAAGTGGAAGCGGTCTAGGAACCCAAACTAAGAATTCAGATGGTGGTAGCATTCCATTTTATAACATCATTGGAGCTGGAAGAAAAGTAATTGAATTTGCATTTACAAATGAAATCGGTGAAATAAAATTAATGAATATTGATTCAGATAGAAACAATGATAAAGGCTTTAATGATATAGGAGTGTTTCATATTAAAGAAGAAATTGAAGAAGGATATGCTAGCCTTGAAGAATCAGGAATTAAAGATAAATTAATCAGAGAAATAGAGTTTAGCAAAAAATGTGAAGTTGCTAAAAATGAATTTAAAAATATGATGAATAGTTATAATGAATTTTTAAGCGAACTAACTGATGAAGATATTGAGAGTTTTGATCCTCTTTCTTACTGGATTGAAAACGATGAAAATGCATCACAAAACATACTTTTTAGAAATCATAAAGGTACGATAAATGATTTTATGTTATCTTTTATAAGTACAGATCTTAGAAATACAATAATTACTATACCTGAAATTAAAGGTTTTATCTTAAGTCTTAGTGAAGGTTTAGATATGACTATGAATCCTATAGATAATGAAAGTATAGCAATTTTTAGAATGAATGAACTTGCTGATTTAAGCATGCTTGATTTAACATTATATAAAAATAATGAGTTAGAAAGATTAAACAATACTCAAAGTAGTTTGTTTTTAGAAGATCAAAAAGAAACAGCAAATATTAAAGATAATAGAACATTAGTTATTTACTAGTTATATATTTTAATGAATAGAAAGTTTAATTCATTTAAAGAGTTTTATCCTTTTTATCTTTCAGAACACAAAAATTCCATATGCAGACTTCTACACTTTGTTGGTACACTTTTAGTGTTGCTAACAACAGTATTTTCATCAATTTATAATTTAAAATTTTTGTTTTTAGCTCCATTTTTTGGATATGGATTTGCATGGATAGGTCACTATTTTTTTGAGAAAAACAGACCTGCCACATTTAAATATCCTATTTACAGTTTTTTTGGAGATTGGGTTATGTTTAAAGATATTATAATTTGTAAAGAAAATATTTTTAATAACTAATAAAAATTTAATTATATATATATTTTTATTAATAAATTTAAAGATGCTAAGAACAATTCTATTTATATCTCTTTTTATAAATTACATTTATGCCGAATGTAGTGATCTTAATTATACTGATTGTATATATTGGTCCGAATATTGTGATTGGAATAATGAGACTGAACAGTGTCAAGATATTGGTGGTAATGACTACGATAATAATTATGGTCCTTTTCAGTTTAGTTCATTTAATGAATTAGATGGTTTAATAAGTAGTGACAATTATTTGGCTGCTACTGTTTTTTACCCTATTGATGCTTTACCACCATATGCTAGCATTGTAATTGTTCCAGGGGCATTTTCTGCTGAAGCAACATTACACCAATGGGGTTCATACTATGCTTCTTATGGATTTATTGCAATGACTATTGGAATTAATGATTACTTTAATGATGATATGAGTGATTTAGCATATAGCCTTTTAGATGCAATAGAAGTTTTAAAGCAGGAAAACAGTAGGTTAGAATCTCCAATCTTAAATAAAGTAGATATTGATAATTTTGCAACTAGTGGCTGGTCAATAGGTGGAGGTTCAGCTCAATATGCAGCAACCATTGACTCTAGCTTAAGAGCTATTATTGCATTAAATCCAGGTTTAGCTATACAAGATTATGAAAACTGCGACAATCCAGATTATGATTATTACTGTCTGGTTCCAGAACATCTAAATCATACTAGTCCAGTATTAATTATTTCAAGTGAAGGTGATATTGAAAATCCAACTGATACAGATGCAGCAGTTCACTATAATTACACACCTGAATCAACGACTAAAATGTTATTTGAATTAGAAGGTGGAAATCATGAAACTGGCTTAAATCCAAACGCAGGTTCAGGTCAATTAGGAGAAAAAGTTATTGATTGGCTAAATTATCATTTATTAGATAATTTAGATTACTGTGATACTTTATTAAATATTCCAAGTAGTGCTACACAGTTTCATACAAACTTGCAATGTCAAGAG
>NZRW01000042.1 GCA_002701185.1 Fidelibacterota bacterium | reverse complement strand
CAAAAATGTTAAATTTATACAACTTACAAAAAAAAGGTATCTCCACCCCTATTTAAATCTACTGATTCAAAAAAATTTAAAAAACGAAATTAATAGCAGTAGTGGAATTATTCATTTTGGAAATTTTGGATTTAATACTCAAGTGAAATCATTTGTTTTTGTCCAGAATATACTTCCATTCATTTCAAAAAATCTTAAAAATAGAACATTACTTTTTTTTATAACAAGAAGCTTTAAAAAGTGTGACAATATAATTGTTCAACTAAGCCATACAGCTGAATTAATTAATAAGAAATACAGAAATAAAATCATACAAATTGGCGAAATTCAAAATACAAAAGTTAAAACCAATCAAAATAATAATATTGTTTGTTTTGGAAGCGACATACCAAATAAGAATTATAAATTTATGTTAAAGGTTTTAGAATCATTGCCTGATAAAAACAAAATTACAATAATTAATCCACCAAACAAATTAAAACAATTTAATTGTGTGTTTACAGAAACACACGAACAAACATTGAAGGTACTTTCACTTAACGGAATATATTTTCATGCAAGTGAGTTTGAAACAGTAGGATTACCACTTTATGAGGCTCAAGAACTTGGGTTAAAAATTGTGGTACCTAATAAATCTTATTCTAAATATTTTTTATCAGATCATACCTATCTTTATAAATATAAAAACACCGAAGATGCATTAAGTAAAATTCATGACGCAGGCATTGCTGCGGAAGACTATATATTTGCTAACTCTTACTCTGAAAATTGGGGAAAGATTTTAGATAAAATCTAATTGATTTACTAATGTTCTAGCAGAGTACTCTTCAAGAAAAGTCTCACTAGAAAAATTATAAATATTTGGAAATAAATTATTTAATTTTTTAATAAATTCTTCTTTGTCTAATTCATTTGATATAACTAACAAATTAGGATATTTTTTCGATATTTCAAATACTGGATCATCCCCTATTTCAGCAAAATGAACTACTGGCTTACCTGTTGAAAGATATTCAATTACCTTACTTGGTAATTGTGCAGAGTTCTTGTTTCCGATAGATAAAAGACAATGGTTTGAAGATGCCATAATCTTGAGTGCTTCACTTCTTGAAACCATATTTAAAAATTCATGATTGTTCTTTTGTCGCACGTGCTTACTTATTTCAATTTTTGAATCAGGATTAGTAAACCACTTAAATTCAAAGTCTCCCAAACCTTCTAAATAATTTATAACATTCTCTGGGCTTCTTACACCCTTGGTGAGAACTCCAAAATATCCAAAAATTATAGGATTAGACAAATAATCATATGACAATGTCAATTTGTACACCTCTTCGTCAAAAGAGCTGATTGGTTTACCAACAATTAACTTTTCTTTGTCGATATTGAAGTAAGATGAATGAGTTTCAAGAGATTCTTTATGAGTGAACAAGATTTTATAAGCTAAACTATAAAACTTTGTTTCATAATATTTATTTAAAAAAAAGTAAATTAAGTGATTGTTTTCTCTTGCATTTTTCTTTAGTAAAAAAGGATCTCCAATATCCATAATCCACTTCTTTTTATATTTTTTATTTAATATATAAGCAGCTACATGAGAGGAAAATGGAAGACTAACGGAAATTATATAGTCATAATCCAAACTTAAATTTTTTTTATTTCTCAAAATAGAAATTAACCAAAACATCGAATAATCAGGCCAAGAAAAAGTTTTGTATAAAAACCTGTAAGAAAGTTTTAATAGTCTGAATCCGAAATTTAATAATGAAGAACTGTGAGATTTGTTAGAACCCTTTCGTAAATTTTCTACAACCCCTTCGGGGTTTTTATTACCTACGTATATAATATTTTCATTTTTTTCTTCTTGAGGGGTGCCAGTTAAAATCATCACCTCATGACCTCTATTGTTTAATTCATCGTAAATCATTTTCCATCTGGTGGTTCTTGGACTTTGATGAGGCAAAAATTGATGTGAAACTATTAAAATTTTAGACATTTTTTCTTTCGCTTAAAAATATACCAATGAACGTAGCAAACCAAACGCTTAATTCTTCACCTTGAAAAAAATACATTATCAATATAACAAAAAATCCCATATTCATGTATTGATTATATTCATTATGATTAACCGGTAATTTTTTTAATGTTTTTATCAATAACAGTGTTAACCATACGATTCCAAATATTCCTGTCGAGAATAATATATTAAGATATAGATTATTAAATGAAACAATACTGTTTTCATATCTTTCAATAATTGCCCCATTTCTTATAGAGTATTGCAAACTTGCTTGAGTTTTATTAAGTGCATAGTTGTCTGAAAATTTAATATTTGAAATACCTAATCCTGAACCCAAGATACTTATATTGTTTTCATAAATGTTTTCTCTTACAATGTTCAAACTATCAAAAGAACTAATTCCCGAATTAATTACAGCGAACAATCTCGAAAATATGCTTGTAATAATATTTGTAGAATTTTTTGCTCTATCCTGATCATCATCATAATATTCACAACTACAATAATCAGGCGTATAGGGAGGACATTGGTCTTCATCTAAAGGGGGAAATTTGTATGCAAATAAATTTGATAAAACCAAACAAACAATTAATACAAATATTGGGGTTAGTAATTTTATATTAAATTTTGATAGTTTATATGAGGATATTGTAAAAACAAGAAATGCAGCAATAATAAAGCTGAATACACCAGTAAGACTTCTTGTCAAAACTAAACAGGTTATAGGTAGTAATGACAAAACATACCAGTAATTTTTTTCTTTTGCATTATAAAAATACAACGGAATTGTTGGTGCAATCCAAACAGCTAAAAAACTTGGTTCTCTGAAAGTACCATAATTCCTTAATACCGTACAGGCTTTTACAATACTCTGAAATCCAATACCGGTTCCCATCCTATTTCTAGCTAAGTCAGGAAAATTCATTACATATGAAAAATAAGAAATTAAAGAAAGAATAGAAATTATGAATGATGCATATGCAACCAAATTAATAATTTTATTTCTATTGTCTTTGTTGAAAATTTTATTAAGTGAATAAATGATAGATAAAAAGGAGAAAAAATTTAATAGTCTTAATGAAACATACAATAATGGGTTGGCGACTGTGTTAGTAATCAGTGTTTCATATTGAAAAAATAGAAACANTNAGGTTACAAAAACACAATATAAAGTCCAAAAAAAATATTGCGAAGTTAAAGAGCTTATTTCAAATTTTTTATCAATAAAAAAATTGATAAATAAGAATATAAAAATTGAGGTAGACACCCATGGAAGNGGTATACCAAAGATACTAAATGCATCTAATGCATTAAATAGAAAACCAACGAAAAGAATTGAATATATTATATTTTTATTTTTTAAAATCAATTAATCCTCTTATATCCATTTGAAAACAAAACTTTTATACCGTTATTATCTTCACCCCAAGAAGTATATTCTTCTAAATCAACATCATTAGAAAAATCTTCAATTAAAACTTCTCCATCATGAATTGAAATTTTTCTATAAATTCTTTTTCCATTAAATTCTGCGTAGCCTAAAAAGTTATTTTTATTAAAAATTAATGTGTGACCATCACCCATGTAATTTAATCTAAAACAATCAAATTCGTCCTCTATTGGAATTTTAATATTAGCTTTTGGACCCCAGTGGTATTCTAAAGATCTAAACTTATTTCTTATATTTATATCATCAGTATACGTTCCTGTGCCTGGGTCTCGTGTGATCCATCTACTATTTGAATAGCTCTCTATTGACAACTGATCATAATGTGAGTGGCCTCCAATGCCATTTTGACCAATAGTTCCACATCTTAAACTAAAAAATTCATCATTGTTTCTCCATACATATAATCCAAAATCATTAAAGCAATAACTTTCATAATCTTTTGTAAATATTTTTATTTTCTTATGACTAACTTTTGGCATTTGTTCCAAAGAAGGAGTTTTTGATTTTATTTCAAAATTAAATTTTTGTTCTNTATTCAACCAATCAAATTTAGGATAAAGTTTATCAATTAAATTAATAAGCCAGGTCATTTGCAAAGGTGCTTCTTCATCGAATTCAAAGTAAAATAATCTTCCAGAGTCATTATCTCCTACTTGAGACAACTCACCATTGATCATTAGTTTTTTTAAGAAGATTTTATTGGTTGTTATTATCTCATCTATTTTTGGTAGTACTTTTGATTGACTATTAATTTCCTCAATGGCTAATTTGCATATTATTAAGGCTTCTGTAACAAAAGCTGCGTAATGTGTGGATCCCTCAAAACTTGTACCATCTTCATAAAACTGTTTGTTTAATTCAGAATTTAATTCATTTTCGTAATATAAAAATTCTTTTTTATCATGTTCAAAATTAAAAGAAGCAATTGTTAAAAGAATNGATGTCAATTCAATTAAGTAATGGTTGCCTACTACATTTCCNTTGTTTTCAAGATTGCTTATTATGAACTCATAGTGTTCACTGATATAAGAGCTCAATAATTCTTTATTATTTCCCAAAATTTTAGAAGTTTCAAGACTGNCTTCTAATGCAAATAGATGAAAGATTAAATTTATATTTCTTATNGCTACATCCATTGGACTGTTCCAATAGATCAAGGGAAAACTACTAACATCAATGTTTCCTGATTTTGCTTTCTGCAAATATTGTAATCTTGAAGCTTCATAAGGAACTTTTACATCAGCAATATTGAAATACGCTGGTTTTAGTTTTTTATTAGAGAATTTATAGTTTGTGAAAATATCATTTGTCAAAACATATTGTTTTGAGTGTTGACCAAATATTTTAATATTATTTAAATCCACCATTTCATTTGGATTAGGTCTACAATTTTGATTTATGAATTTTTGAAATTTAGTATCTCTTCTAACAAAGAATCTAAAATTAGATGGATATTTTAAATCAGAACCAAAAAAATAACTTAAATTATATTTGATTTTTCTGAGAACTGTTTTAAAACTACTCATAAGATTTTCTAAAACTATATGTGGTAATTGCTCCAATAAAAATTTGTGAGAAAATTATTGACAGAATTGCAGGATTAGANGCAAAANTATGCATAACGTAATATATTCCCAATGATACAAATGATCCAAATAATATCGACTTTGTTAAGTTGAATTCAAAATCTAGTGCTCTAGAAAATATTATATTTATACGTGACCAGACCATAACAGGCAGTGCAAAGAGAATCCAAGAAGTATATGTAGAAACTTCACTAAAATCCGAACCTANCAATGAAATAAATAGTTCAGACGCTAATCCTCTAAAAAGGAAAAATGAAATTGGGATTGCAAATGATAATACAAATACTCTTCTTAATCTGGTTCTTATTTCTGAAACATCCTGTTTAGTTTTTGCTTTACTTAATTCTGGAAATAATATATCTAAACTAGCTGCAACTANTTGGAATACTATCTCCAAGATTCGCCTTGACCANGCAAGAACACCNAATACAGAACCAGAATAAAAAAGTCCCAATAAAACNATGTCTAATTCNGAAATAAGCGCACTTGAAAAAGTTGTAAGAACCATTTTTTTGCCAGATGCTTGCAAGTTATTTTTAACAGATTTATTTGAATTTAAATCAATATCATTTTTTGGTATGGAGAAATGGGCAACAGCAAANAATGACACAAGGGTAATAACCTGGAACATAATCAAAGAAAGTATTGAAAATCCCTGAGTAACAAGTATCCATGCACCTAATCCATAAATAATTGTTCTTAACATTATTTGCTTAGAGCTAGTTACAAAATCTCCTTTAGCTTGATAATAAGCAAGAGCTACATGGATCATTTCATTAAAAACAAATCCAATAAGAAACAAAATTGTCATTGGCAAATCTCNCTTAAGAAATAAAGTCAAAGGTATTAAAATAATAAAACTTAGCATTAAATTTCTCANAATTAANGAATAAGCATTTTGAAACATTAATTTAGAACTTTCATTTTTTTGAGCCAAAAATTTTGTNACAACTAAAGCAAGAGACATCACTATAGCTGTACCAATCAATACAGAAAGACTTTTTGAAGAAGCATATTCTCCATATATNTCTGCTCCATAAACTCGGCTAATTATTGTAATTAAAAAGAAGTTAACTAGTAAAAGAGTGAGTTGCATAAGTGAAATATAAATTGTATTTTTCTTCCAATTATTAATCATTGAGAATTCCTACTTAAATGCCAATTTGCAAGATTAGATAAATACCATTTCTTTTGATAATCAGATCCNGAGTATANTTTCCTAAGAATACTTGGATCAAATAAGTGTGTTGAAGAGTTAAAGTTTCTAACTGACTCATAAAAGAAATCTTCATCTTTTTTTATCCATTCACCTACTGGTGCTCTAAATCCCTGTTTTTGTCTATGTATTATGTCTGAAGGAATATAGTTTTTTGCTACTTTTTTTAGCAAAGGNTTACCGGAATAATTCGGAATTAATAATTCTTCAGGTATAGACAAAATAAACTCAACTAACTTATGGTCTAGAAAAGGCACTCTAGCTTCGACCCCTGATTGCATTACTAACTTATCCATTCTCATAAGAAGCAATTCAGGTAATCTAACTTTTAAATCTATAAGGGTCATCCATTTGGACAGCTTTGCATCTTTTGAAGCAAAATAATCATTCCAAAGATTATCTGCATATCTAATCAATCCAGAATCTATTGAAATATCNCCTGAAACAAGTTTATTAATTTCAGCTAAATTGAATCCTAAAGCCCCACCAGCAAAAGTAGTATTTCCATACAGCATATTTGAAAGCAAATTTAGTCTGTGATTTGTAAATTTTGAAAATTTATTATTTTTTGAAGAGAATGGTTTTTTATAATTNGACAATTTTAACAATCTATTCCAATGGTCATATCCATAAAAAAGTTCATCAGAGCCTTCACCAACCTGCACAACTTTGATACCAGATAATTTAGTTGCTTTCCCTAAAAAATATAAAGGTATACCAACCTCATCACCAACAAGATCGTCTTGATAAAAAGCATAATTATCAAAAATTTCTTTAAAATTTTCAAAATTTATTTTCTCTTCGTAAAGGTTTATTCCAATTTCTTTAGAAGCAAACCTTGCTTCTTTTAGTTCTCCCCTGTANCCCTCAAAGCTTTCTTGATAATCAACATTGAAAGCTTTTAAAGTAGTTTCCGTATCTTGTGTCATGAGCTTTCCTAAAAGTGAAGAATCTAAACCTCCTGAGAGAAATAGCCCAACCTCAACATCACTTACTTTTCGATATTCAACAGATTCATTTAGGAGCCTATCTAATTCATTTGCAACTGTTTCTTCATCCAAATCATTGTTGGTTGAAAATGTATACGGGTCCCAATAAGTCTTTTTTGAATTTATTCCATTCTTATCTAATCGAATAAATTGTCCAGGTTCTATTTTGTTAATATTTTTATTTCCAGTTCTGTCAGCTGGTACACAAAGATGTCTTAAATANGCTAAGTANGAATCTATATCCGGTTCAAACTTAATTAGTTTTGATAATTCTATTGCTTTCATTTCTGAGCTAAAAAGAATCCAACTATCGTTGACTGAATAATATAAAGGTTTGATACCGATACGATCTCTAGCCATAAACAATTTACCAGATTTATTGTCATAGATTACAAATGCAAATTGACCACGAAGTTTATCCAATATTTTCTCTTCATATTCGACATAACCCTGTAAAAGTACTTCTGTATCACCATTTGTTATAAATGTATATCCTTTTGTTTCTAATTCTTTTCTCAACTCCTTATAGTTGTAAATTTCACCATTAAAAACTATTGTGTACCTTTTATCGGTAGATTGAAAAGGCTGATTTGAACGATCGTTTAAATCAATAATTGATAATCTCGTATGAATCAAACAAATAGAATCATTTATAAAATTATGAGAAGAGTGATCTGGACCTCTATGTTCTAGAGATCGCTTTACATTCTCAACAACTATTGGGTCGATTTTGGAATTGTTTAAGCTTATAATTCCAGCTATTCCACACATTTATCTAACTTTAATGTAATATTTTTTATTTAAAGAACATTAATTATTTTTGTTT
>NZRW01000041.1 GCA_002701185.1 Fidelibacterota bacterium | reverse complement strand
TATTTTCTAATTTAAATGTATGCCAACCTGCAATCGGATGTCTAGCTATATTTCCCAAATCATTTTCAACTTCAATATAATATTCAATTTCTGAATTTATATCAATAGTTGGAAATTCACCAGAGTATAACAAACTATTATTAGATGTTGTATCAAAGTTTAGGTTAAAATCTATGTAGGGTCCATCATTAGCACTATATTTCCAATAAACAGCTACTCTTTGCATTTCATCAATATTAATATTTCCATAATCAATAATTTCAGCTTCTATATCTATATTATTTGAAAAAAGCTCATTTGTTCTAATTGATTTATGAGAAATATGAATCATATTTTTATCAAAAATTCCCTTTGTTCTACAATGAAGGGCATCTTCCGAATACCATGGATCAAAATTTGCACCATCAAATCCTATAACTTCGTAACCTGGCATAGCTTCTCTAAAAGTTTGAATAGCTAAATCATCTTCTGGTAAACCATATGTTGGCACTAAAACTTTATTATTTAAAATTAAAGAATTTGTATAGGCAGCTACTGGATTATTTTCCCATGGTCCTCCAGGAACCTCTGGACAAAATATTCTTTTGATTTCAAAAGGCCTTTCATAATAAGTATTTAAACTATAAAATGACTCTGCAAAATCTTCAATACAATCATATTCAGGGCTAGATTCTGAAACTTGCTTAATAATTATTGTTTCTGGATCTACAAGTTTAGCCATACAATCTATATGTTGTATACTTATTTCGTTGGGATTTTCTAAAATATAATAATCTGATAAAAATAATTCTTGATTCATGATTTCTTTAAAAACTTCGTTTTCAATTTGATTTTCATTAACCATAAGTTGTGTAGAAAATGCCTTTCCGTATCCATCTGTCATAAAATTACCACCAGTCCAATACAAATCTAAATCCTTTATATCCCAACCTAATTGATTAGCAAAATCAATATTAGTATCATCATCTTCATCCCATGCTCTTGTCGTGTTATTAATTGATCTAGCATATTTTCTATTGACAGCTACTGAATTATCATTACAATATCCATTTGGATCTATAATCTCACCACCACAATCACCGCAATCATAACTAAACTCATCACACATAAAATCTAAACCCCAATTTCCATCATCACAATAACCATCACCTAACCAATCAATAATTTGCCCATCTCCATTAAAATCTTCACATTGCTCATTATTAATATAGCAATCATAACCTTCCTCTGGATATGCAGGTTGATTATTACAAAATTCAGTGCCTGAACAATCAAT
This sequence comes from Fidelibacterota bacterium, assembly GCA_002701185.1. Lineage (GTDB taxonomy): Bacteria > Fidelibacterota > Marinisomatia > SCGC-AAA003-L08 > D37C17 > TMED6. The sequence goes on along the minus strand of NZRW01000041.1, from coordinate 15,249 downwards.
TAGCACCATATCCTCATCACACTCTTGTTCTTCAAGTTCACATCCATAATTTTCAGGGTACCCATTAAATTTTTGATTAATAACTTCCCAAGAATCAATACCTAATAAAAATTCTGGACCATGATCTCTAGTCCAGTGACTATATGTATCTGTGTATATAAATTCTATATTTACCATATTAACACCTGATTGGTTAAATGAAAGCGTTGCTGCACTTTGTTGAAAACCATTTTCAACTAAAACATAAACTATATCATCACTAGCTAATTCAACTACNAGATCTGAAGGAATTCCAAGTGGCCATCGTATCATGGTTCCAATAGCAGGCTCCCATTCTGCAACAACTCTTTTTTCAGGAATTTGAGAAAAAGATAAACATAATAAAATTGTGTAAAACAAAATTGATTTCATATATTATAGTATGAAACATATGATTTTAATCCTACTCTTTATTTCTTTCAATTTGTATCCACAATGAGCACTCTGAGCTAACCCTTCTTTACCAGTTGGTAATGCAGATAATGGTGTTGGACTTTGGGCTGGTCANGTGATGGTCTCTGGTAACTANAATTTTCAATATATTGATTGGACACACGGTGCTATTGGAAACGAAAACTTTGAACATACAGGAAATTTAGTTACAAATGTAATTTCACCTACACTTACAATTGGTTTAACAAATTATATAAACTTTAGCTACCAACAAATAATAGGTATAAGAAGTATGGATTGGATGAGAAGTGAAGATAGCGCACATCATCGTGATGAACATTCTCTTGAAGATTTTTTAAATGCCAATGGAAGTGCTATAGGTGACGCCACATTTAATCTAAAATATTTATTAACCAATACAGGAAATACAACTGGATCAAGAATTTTTCTTGGAGCAGGGTTAGTAGTACCTTCAAATAGTGTTTTAACTTCAAATCCTTTTTCACAAAATNACGATGGAACTTATGATGACCATAGACATTTTTCTTTNAGTGATGGTTGCTATAAATCAAATTTTGAATTACAGTTTTATATAAAAAACATGACNAAAAAAAGATATATTCCNACATTTTATGGATTTACACTTAATTATAAGAGCCCTCTAAATGAAAGTAAATATGGTTATAAAGCTAGTAAAACAATGGTTGGTATAAGCTCAATACTCTTTGCAACAAAATTGAAAAAAACTTGGCAACCTAAGGGGCTAAGTTTAGGATTAGCTTTTATAAATACATCAGATGCATTCTGGGATGGCCAAAAGGCTCCAAATACAAAATCAAAATTTTTAATGCCAACTATTGGCTTAATTTTTAGTGAGAAAGATAAGGGTAGTTTAAGTATTAATTTAAAATACGTTAAGGATAAATCATTAATACCAGAAAATGCGCCTGAAGCAAATATAAAATCNTATGAACTATCTATTGGCTACCGAAAAACTCTTAAATATTTTATACCTTGGATTAATCCTTAGAGTGCCAATAGGCTAGACCCAAAAAAATAAATTGAATGGGTAGNCTNACCCATGATGCTGCAAATGCACTGATTCCAATTAATTCTTGTGGCTTCTGGTAAAATGCCAAATATAAATTAGCTGGGTAAACTGCTATCAATAGTAAAATCAATCCACATGCAGCAATTTTNCTAAACATNGGAATCAAAAGCATTATACCAAAAGCAATTTCAAAATAACCACTTAAGTAGACTAAGAATAAATCAAATTTTGATAGTATTGGAGGTATAATATGGGTAAACCATATTGGGTCTGTAAAGTGTTTCATGCCAACATTAATATAAAATATTGACATGATTAAAATGCTGATATATTTTAAATATATCAGCATTTTAACTGCAATATATAATATTATTTAAACTTAATTTGTGTAGTAAGTTCAATTTTAGATCTTGANTAATCTTCATCAAATTCTCCACCAGCACCTTTACCAGTTTGTAATCTAAANGTTGGNGTCATAGTTACTTCACCCATATCACCTTTGTAACATGTATGTGTATAAGAAAGCCANATATATGATACATTATCATCATCTTTACTTGCCATATCATAAAAGAATTTTAATTTTCCTTCATTAATTGATCGTGATAATGAAAATCTCATGTGATCAGCCTCATAATAACCTACATCACCCTCTTCACCATTAGTTGACATATAATAAGATATTCCAGAATCAAATCCTGCGATGGATGGAAGCAAAATATCTCCACCAAGTGTTGTTGGATAAATATCATCCTCAGTACCACCAAAAGAAGTTAAAAACCTTGGTGTAACAGAAGCTGATCCAAATGTTAACGATGCATCCATACCCAACGTAAAATCATCACAATCATCTACAGGNTCACCTTCAACTGGCTCATCTCTTTCAACTACATTGCTATCAACTGATAAAAACCAATTTAATTTATGACCCATTACTGTTTTATAACCTGCAAAACCTCCTATAGATCCATTACTTAAAAGTACAAATGGAATATCAACAAGTTTATCATCATAAAAATGTAAATCAAGTGATGGATTATATTTTAAAGGAAAAATACCNGCCCAAAAACCCCAATCATCTTTCATTTGACCAAAATAAAGTTCCATAAATGACATAGTTGGTTTATAAGTATAACTTATAGCTTCATCATCATAAACTTGCCCAAGTTTTGCATGTCCTGATATTTGATTCATTCCTAANTTAGAATTAAAAAACCATCCTTCACCAATATCAGCTTTCATATTAAGTCTAGCTCTATACATGTAATATAAATCAGCCGTTGATGAACCATCTCCATTTTCTTTAATATCATATCTAGGTCTAAATCTAGCATCTCCATTGAATTGTATTTCGCTCATTAAAAATGATAGCGCAATGATACTAAGTAATATTTTTTTCATTTTTTATTTCTCCTTAATTAAATATTTTTAAAACTGAAAGCTTTGGTAATTGTAGTTCCCTCTGCAAGTGGATATATAAAGAAGTTTACATGTTTATTATAGTTTTTTAACTCTAAATCTCTACCTGTTGTAAATTCAACTCTATCTTTATTTAATGTGCCAAAGTAATATTCAGCTTTTTCTGGATCTTTATCTGCTTCAGAAATATCAACTGGATACCAACCTTCTCCATCAACGTAGTAATCAGCCCAACAATGATAACCACCAACTTTTCCTTCTGAACCACTTTTTGGAACATTAAATCCCATGTGAAATCTTGCTGGAACGTCCATAGTTCTTGATAAGGACATAAAATAAGAATGATAATCTGTACAATTTCCAACTCCTATATCACAAGCATAAACAGCATTACCATTACCATAAGCATAGCTTTCTTTTTTATTTTGTTTTTCAACTAACATATCTTGTGTTACCTTTAACCTACCATAGGTAATATCTTTTGGCAACCATTCCTTACCTGTATTTTTATTTATTCCGCCATTNATATATTTATAGTTTGGATTATCTTTATCACCTGTTGGTTTTCCATAATGCATACCATTGAGTACATAATAATACACTTCTCTCATATCAGAGCTTGTTAAATTATTTTCATCAATAATTTCTTGAAAAATACTACCTTCAGGTACNGTTAAATTATCTGTTCCTCTATCATAATTNTCAGGATTAAGATTTGCATAATNAATTTGATTATGCTCAAATCTTTTAACATCAGCTTTATAAGTTAATGTCATTGAATTTGATAAACCCTCATTNCTGTAACAATAGTAATAATGATTTGAATGAACCTGTTCAATTAGTTTTTCACAAGTCAATTGCCCAGCATCTAAAGTTTCATTTGATATTTCCTGAGTTTCATTTGTTTTTGCAATAGGAAACCATAGTTCAACTTTTTGCTTAGAGGGCTCTAAACTTACTTGATAAGTAAATTCAAAAGTTCTTGATTCAGATAAAGAATTATTATTTTTTGAACATGAAACTGTAAATACTAGAATTGATATATAGATATATGTTTTAATGTGTAACATACATACTCCTTTAATATTTTAAAAATTAGAAACAAACAACCTTGCTGTCCAACCCGGGAAGCACACTAAAGAAGTCATGTAAATGAACTTTTAATTAAATAAATCATGTATATAATTTAAAACAATTTCTATGAAAGTATAAGGTTAATAAGTGTTACAACATCTAAAACATTTATTAAATCATCAGAATTAACATCAGCATTAGATGACTCATCAGCATTACCCAAAATAATACTTACTAATATAACTACATCAAGCACATTGATTGTGTTATCTAAATTGATATCTCCAACCATTTGATTTCGATACAAATCAAAAGAATAGATTTTCTTATCATATTTATGGAACTTGGGTTCAATCTCAAAATAAAGATTAGATACTTCTGAATTAAAAGATGCCTCAAAATTAAANTCTTGANTTGAATATGGNTCAACNATAATTTCTTGGTTTTCGATCATTTCAAACCAGTCTTGATTATCTCTTAAACTAAAGATATATTTTTGTTNATATCCTGATTTGTTTGATACATTAAATTTTAAATTGTTATCTNATAAGTAAATACCCTGAACTGAATCTTCAACTTTATAATTATCAAATTTCACAAAATGTGCATTTGGATGAATCGAAGGAATACGAAATGATCTGTAATTACCTCCTGGATCTTCTTGACTGTTTGTAATATTATATGCTGCATACCATATAATATCTTGATTAGGGGTAACTTCCAATGCATGACCTCCAGCACCAACAGTGTTTATTAACTTATTTCCATTTGATAAAGTTTGAACGCTCCCCATCCAAGGACCAAATAGGTCCCATTGCTCAGTATCCCAATGTGGTAATGTATATTCCCATACCATTTCACAATAACTATTATCAATAACTCTAAACTCAAGTGCACGACTGGTAGCATCTTGACCAAATAATCCACTTAGATTTCCATTATCAAATAATGTAATATTCCCATTATCAAGTAAATGAACATTATGTTGCCAAGTAAAACCTAATTCTGTACATATATGTTCATCTCCCGTATTATATCCAGATGGCATCCCAATCATCCAAATCACTTCACCTGATGGATAATCTATTTTTGTAATTCTTGACAAATGTCTAGCAGAAAAATATATTGCACTTTCCTGTTCATCAAAATAAAATGCATTGGAGTGCATCCAATCAAACTGACCTTCAAAATATGCATTCCACCATGTACCTCCATATATATCAAAATCATTCATTGAAAAATGATCAAATGGGTTCCAGCGCCATATTTCATTACCATCTTCATCCCACTCTACAATTGCTTGTCCATACCATGGATATTCATTTGTTATACCATCAGCTTCATATCCTAATCCTCTGTAAAGCTCTGTCCAATCACCCAATGGAATAGGCCCTTCTTCAAACTCCCAAACAAATCCCATATAATTACCATTAGGAATAGCTTTAACTTCATGAACATCTATATATACATCTTCAGGTCCAGTCCATTGATAATTGTTATCATAATTTATAACAGAACCTGTATATCTTGGNAAATCGGTGAANCTACAACCAGATATCTGACCATATTCATTTACATAGTTCATAATAAAGTTTTTATTGTGGTCATTCCAAATTTGTCTACCATTTTTATCAAAAACTACACTTCTATTATCATCTGACAAATCACCCATGATTGTTAAACCATCATTGTATGCATTTTCATTTAACATAGAAATCTGGATATCTCCAGTATTATTTCTATTTCTAACTGTAAAAGTAAAGCTATCAAGCCAATCACCATATGTATTTCCATCATATATTGGCCTTACACGCCAATAGTAAGTATTATTCCAGCTTATATTTTGATCTTTATGGATATACACCAAATCAGGTGTATCTAAATCTATAAGTAAATTTGTAAATTGATTTGATCTGGATACTTGAATGTTATAAGAAATAGCATCTGGCTCTTGATCCCATTCAAATAAAACATGAACATATGAAATAAATTGTCCATCAGAGGGTTTCATCATACCTGAAAAAAGAAAAGATGATACAATGATTAAATTTAATATTAAAGATATACATTTATTCATATTACTTCCTTNTAAAAAAATTAATTTTTTGAAGAAATAAAATAACTAAAATTTTTAAAAATTAAATGTTAAAAAATGTAATTATAACGATCTACTGTTAATTTCTTCTTTAATTGAACTAATAAAATCATCAACACCAAAAGTACCTTGATTACCTGAGAATTTTCTTCTTACTGATAAAGTCTGACTATCAACTTCTTTTTCTCCAATAATAATCATTATGGGTATTTTATTTAGCTCAGCATTACGTATTTTTGCACCCATCTTTTCATTTCTGATGTCTAAATTTACCCTAACTTTTTCTTTTCTCAGTTTATCATAAACTGATTGTGCATAATCATTAAATTTATCTGAAATTGGAATGATAGACATTTGAACTGGAGCTAACCATAGTGGAAAGTTTCCAGCAAAATGTTCAATTAAAAATCCAATAAATCGCTCATGCGTACCAAGAGGTGCACGATGAATACACAGAGGTGTTTTATCTTCACTTTTGTTATCGATGTAAGTTAGATTAAATTTTGATGGTACTGCAAAATCAACTTGATTAGTAGCTAAAGTAAATTCTCTTCCTATTGCACTCCATACCTGTACATCTATTTTAGGACCATAAAATGCTGCTTCACCAGGTATTTCAACATAATTTAATTTACCATCTTCCAAAGATTCTCTAACCATATTTTCGGTTTTAATCCACAAATCTGGTTCATCAACATATTTTTCACCAAGCTTACTTGGATCATGTAAACTTAATCTCATTTCATACTTTTCAATACCAAAGATTTCAAAATATTTTAAATACATTCGACAAACTTCTAAAAATTCTTGTTTGAATTGCTCTTCTGTACAATAAATATGTGCATCATTCATTTGCATGCTTCTGACTCTCATAAGTCCAAAAAGTTGTCCAGACTTTTCATATCTGTAACATGTTCCGTATTCAGCCAATCTCAATGGAAGTTCTTTATAAGTTCTTGGAGAACTTGCATAAATTTTATGATGATGAGGACAATTCATAGGCTTTAAATAATATTGATTGCCATCAATATCCATTGCTGGAAACATACTGTCTTCATAATGTGATAAATGGCCAGATTTTTCATACAAGGAACCTTTTGTAATGTGAGGTGTTTTCACTCTATCGTAACCAGCAGCATCTTCTGTTTCCTTGGCTAATTTTTCAATTTCTTCTATGATTATAGAACCATTAGGGAGCCATAATGGTAATCCAGGACCAACTTCATCATCAAAAGTAAAAATTTTCATCTGCTTACCAATTTTACGATGGTCTCTTTTTTCTGCCTCTTTCAACATTTCTAAATACTGATTCAGTTCCTTATCATTTCTCCAGCATGTCCCATAAATTCTTGTAAGCATTTCATTGTTTTCATCACCTCTCCAATAAGCACCTGATACTTTCATCAGCTTGAAAGATTTTCCTATGTGCTTTGTTGTAGGTAAGTGAGGTCCTCTACAAAGATCAAGCCATTCTCCTTGTTTGTAGACTGTGATTTCCTCATCTTCAGGCAGATCATTGACAATCTCAGCTTTATAATCTTCTCCAATACTTTTAAAATAATTAATTGCATCAGACCTGTCCCATACTTCTCTAACAAATTCTGTGCCCTTATTAATTATTTCCATCATTTTATTTTCAATTTTAATCAAATCATCAGAAACAAATTGTTTTTTAAATGAAAAGTCATAATAAAAACCATTATCTATCGCTGGACCTATTGTAACTTGAGTGCCTGGATAAAGGCTTTGTACCGCCTCAGCCATAACATGAGCACAATCATGTCTAAGAATTTCAAGGGCATGATCAGCATCTTTTTTTAATATTTTAAGATTAGCATCTACCATTATAGGAAAAGACATATCTTTTAAGTCACCATTAACTTCAACTACAATTGCTTGCTTTGCTAGACCACTTGAAATTCCTTCTGCAATNTGCATTCCAGTTACTCCTTGAGGTTTTTCAAGGATACTTCCATCTGGTAATGTTATCTTAATATTTTTATCATTCATTTAAATACTTCTCCAAATTGTTCCATTTGGTGTGTCTTCAATTTCAATACCTAACTNNGTTANTTTGTCTCTAATTTCATCTGCTGTTTTAAAGTCTTTATTTTTTCTAGCTTCGTTTCTTTGATTAATCAAATCTTCAATATGTNTGCTATCTAAATTATCTTGTATTTGACCTATACCCAACCATTTTTTTGGTGAATGTTGCAATATACCTAAAACATTTGCCGAAGCTAAAAGTCTAGTTTTATACTTAATTTTTTCATCTAAATTCTCAGCTAAAGATAATTTTTTTGCAATATTATTTACTTCAGCAAGGGCTTTGGAGGTATTCAAGTCGTCACATAATGCCTCTAATACATTTTTAGGGCATTTTGAAACATCATTATCATTAACCTTAATATCTAAAACTTTATTTAAAATTCTGTAAAATTTATCTAATGTATTTTTTGACTGATTAATGGTTTCGTTTGTCCAATTTATAGATTGTCTATAATGACCTGATAAAAGTGCTAAACGTAAAATTTCACCATCAAAATTTTCAAGATAATCTCTTATATAAAATATATTTCCTAGTGATTTTGACATTTTTTCACCATCAATATTTAACATTGCATTGTGAAGCCAATATTTTGCAAATATTGTAGGATCATTATTTTCATTATGAGCTCCACAACTTTGTGCTATCTCATTTTCATGATGAGGAAAAATTAAATCCATACCACCTGCATGAATATCAAATGGTAACCCTAAACTTTCTTCTGCCATTGCCGAACATTCAAGATGCCACCCAGGCCTACCAAATCCCCATGGCGAATCCCATCCAGGCTGATTATCTGTGCTTGGTTTCCAAAGCACAAAATCACCTGCATTTTTTTTATAAGAAGCAACTTCAACTCTACTTCCAGCCAATTGTTCTTCAATATTTCTTCCTGAAAGTTTACCATAGGCATTATATTTAGTCACATCAAATAAAACATGATCCTCAGAAACATATGCAGTTTTATTTGCAATCATTTTTTGTACTAAATTTATCATTTCTTCTATAAAGTCTGTTGCATGTGGTTGAATGTCAGGCTTTATAACACCTAACGATTTCATATCTTCATTATAAATTTTTTCATACTTTGATGTAATTTTATCAATTGATTCACTAGTTTCTAATGAGGCGGCTATTATTTTATCATCTATATCTGTAATGTTAGATACATATGTAACTTTAGGATATATTTGTCTCAACACTCTTGATAGCAAATCACTTACTACAGCAGGTCTTGCATTTCCAATATGAGCATAGTTATATACAGTAGGTCCACAGGTATACATCCTTACGTGATTTGAATCTACCGGACTAAAAGCTTCTTTCTTTCTAGTTAAAGTGTTGTGAATGAATAATTGAGAATTAATAATGTTATTTCCTAATAATTATTTTTCAATATTGTCAGAGTTAACAAGTGACAAAAATTTATTCCATGTATTTTCATCTTTAAATTTACCGCTTGATTCAACAGTTACAGTGCTACTTGTAATATCTTTTATGCCTCTAGAAGAAACACAAAGATGATCTGCATCTATAACTAAACCAATATCTTCTGTATTTAAAGAGGATTTAAGTTCATTAATGATTTGAACAGTCATGCGTTCTTGNACTTGAGGTCTTTTTGCATAAAAATTAACAATTCTGTGCATTTTAGATAAGCCAATAACATTTCCTGAAGAAATATAGCCTATATGAGCCTTTCCAATAATTGGAACAAAGTGATGTTCACAATTTGAATAAAATGTNATATTTTTCTCAACTANCATATCTCCATATTCATATTTATTCTCAAAAAGTGATACTGGTGGCTTGTTTTTAGGATCTAAACCTGAAAACATTTCTTTAACATACATTTTTGCAACTCTATATGGAGTACCCTTTAAGCTATCATCATTTAAATCTAGACCAAGAATTTTCATAATTTCTCTAAAATGCTCTTCAATTTTTGATATTTTTTCTTCATCACTTAAATCAAATGCGTTATCTANAATAGGTGTATCTATATTTGATAAAAAATGGTTGTCGCCTTCCTCNTCAATTTTCTTTCTNACTGAATCTAGTATCTCAATATCGTGTTCAAAACTTTTATCCATTAACAAACCTTATTATTTATTGTTATATTTGTAGTGTAAAATATATCGAAGTTAAATTAAAATTACGATAGAAAAATGGAATATTTAGATAAAAATAACAAAGATTTATTAACAAGGATTACAATTTATTGTATGTTTCTAATATCTTTTTCAGGCTATTTTTTTATAGCTTATTTTATTGAATCAATACCTTGNCCCAAATGGATATCTANTATTGATNAAAATATTCCGTTTATATGGTGGATGATTATTCCCTATTATTTTTATTATATAATACTACTATTNCCACCTGNATTGATAAAAGATATTTTTAAAATCAATNTTCTAACAAAANCACTTATTGAAACATCAATTTTTTGTTATATNATTTANATTTTGTGGCCAATAAGCTCAACTGATGTTTTAATTAATGTTAGCCATAACCCACTATTTTTTCTTCATAATTTTATTACATTTGATTTTCTACATCAAAATGCATTCCCTTCAATGCATGTTTCAATTACTACAACTATTGCCTTAGCTATTATAAATGAAAATAAAAAATTAAAATATCAAATGTACCTGAGTATAATACTAATATTTTTTGCTACTTTTTTAATTAAACAACACTACTTGGTTGATTCTATTTCAGGTTTGATAATCGGCTATGTNGGGTTTTTAAGATACCAAAAATTACTTAAAACTTAGTTCCATTTATCGTGGCTATTATTGTTCTTTTAGTTGGAATATTTCTATGTTCACACAAATATATACCCTGCCATGTACCTAAATTTAATTTTCCATCCGTTATNGGTATTGTTATATTATTACCAATNATGGTTGATTTAATATGTGCTGGCATATCATCTAAACCTTCATAAGTATGAGTNTAATTATCCTTANTTTCAGGAACTGATTTATTAAAAAAAGTTTCTAAATCATCTCTAACTGTTGAATCTGCATTTTCATTTACTGTTAAAGATGCTGATGTATGTTTAATGTATAGATGCAGTGTTCCTATTTTAANATTTTCTAGTTCTACTAGTCTATTATAAATGTGTTCTGTTATAAGNATAAAACCTCTTTTAGGTGCAATTATATCTATAGTTTTTTGAAACCAAATCATTGAATTTCTTTCGTGTATTCCAAACTACTTGGAACAGGGCTGAATCCCAATGCTATATTAATTTTATACATTGGATTATTTTCTTCGTTATCAGTTCTTATCTCTTTTATTCCTTTTTGGAGAAGACTCTGTATAGCCTTTATCTTAAGAGCAGTCGCAATACCCTTTCGCCTATATTCTTTTAAGACACCTAAACCCTCTGTNTATGCTTTATGAGGTTCAGATTTTGGAAAAANCTCCAAACTAGTAGAACCGATATATTTATCATCNCTTACCGCAACAATCTCAACTCCATAATAATTTTTTTCAAAATCTTTTTGTATTTCCATAAATCTTTTAAAAGGCAATCTTGTATGCTCTATACCATCTGGAATTGGAAAATCTTTTGTATAAGTCCANTTCAATTCCTCTAATTTCTTATAGTGATTAGGAAAATTAAGCATTTCTTCTTTGGAATCGTAAAATTGTATTCCTTCTGATTCTAATGTTTGAATGAGCGACTTATATTTATCTATATTAATATTTTTAATATCGCATGAATATTCACGATTAGTTTGAGTTAATTTGAAGCCATTATTAACTAAAAAATTTTTATGATTATGATAATTTGGGTGATCATAAATACCTGTAAATAATTTATTAGCATTAAATACTTTGATTTTCTCCAAAAGCTTATTGAACAATAAAGTTCTATAACCTTTATTATTGAAGTTTGGGTCAAGGTTTAAAGTGTAAAAACAAATTTGCTCATTAGGGACTCTACCTTGCGAATAATAAACAACACCTACTAACTTATTATCATTATATAGCATAATCCTATCTCTGATAATACTTTTATCTCGGATATTCCAATCATGCTTATCTTCATCTGGATGGGAAATTGAATCATGATTAACGAGGTTATCTATCCTAGCCAACTCGTTAAACTCATGATCTGAAGCTGTAAAATTTCTGATTTCAATCATAGGGTTAACCTTTCAAATAATTGAAACAAAATACTAGATGTAATATTTTTATATTAATCTAATCTTTATCAGTAGAATCAATTGAATCTTTGATATCATTTTTTGCATCTTTGAACTCCTTGAGTCCTTTGCCAAGTCCTTTAGCAAATTCAGGAATCCTTTTTGCTCCAAATAAAACAAGAACAACCAAAACAATTACGACAACTTCTGTCGTACCAAGCATAGCTAAGTGCATANATACCCCTTACAAAATATAATATAAAAAATTTTTAAACTATTTAGATTTTTCTTAGGGAATTAAAAACTAGGTGTGAAACTAAAATTTATTTAGGAACTACATTCTTAGCGACTGGACCTTTTTCTCCATCGCCAACTTCATACTCTACGTCTTGTCCATCTTTTAAGGTTTTGTAACCTTCCATAATTATACTACTCATGTGCACAAAAAGATCTTTACCATCGCCACCCTCTGCAGGTGAAATGAAACCATAACCTTTTTGATTATTAAACCACTTTACTGTACCTTTAAGTGTATCAGCCATCTGTTGTCTTCCTTTCTATTTCGATTATAACAACTTCTCAATTTACATTTAGATTATAAGTAATCCAAAATAGTTTTTATATTTTAGAACCGCATGGTTTAGCTGTCTCTTTACAACATTTACCTTCAACCATTGCAGAACTACATTTATCTGAACCAGATTTGTCGCATGATTTAGTACAACTATCTGAACAACAAGTTAAGCTAATTACACCATATGTAAATATAGCTAAAAAAGCAAATTTCCATACGAAGTTTAGTTTATCTTTTAAATCCATCTCTTCTCCTTTATCTAACTTAAAATAATATTAATNAAATTTATAACATCTAAAACATTTAAAATATTATCACCATTTATATCCGCTGCATTATCATACTGTTGTGATAATATTAGATTGACTAGTAAAATTACATCTAAAACATTTAACACGTTATCATTATTTAAATCTCCTTCATTAGAAGTTAATTTATAAATTCTTTGATTACCACAAAAAAAGAGCTCATTATATTCATCGACTCCAAAAGATGTAATATTTATATTTGTTCTTATTATATCTTCATTTAAATATGAATCACCTGTAGATGATAATGCCCATATGTCTCCTGTGCACCAATCACCATAAATATACTTTCCTCTTAAGCTCCAAATTGAGTTGCCTCTATATACATAGCCACCTGTAACTGAGCAAACACCATCAACATAAAGNTCATATTCCCATACTGGTAATTCAAAATTATTTGGGTTGCAATCTGATCCTGGTGGATAGCAATGAGATGCTTCCATTTCATTCCAACCATAATTAAGGCCAGGATAAATAATATCAATTTCTTCCCATGCATTTTGACCAACATCAGCAGCCCATAATAAATCTGTTTCTGGATCAAAGCTAAATCTCCAAACGTTTCTTAANCCATAAGCATAGATTTCAGGTTTTGCATTATTAGTATCTATAAATGGATTATCTTCAGGTATACTGTAGTTTAAACCATTTGAAACATTATCTACATCAATACGAATGATAGTGCTTAGNAGTGTAGATAAATCTTGACCATTACCCAATGGGTCTCCACCTGAACCTCCATCACCAAAGCTTATATATAAATAACCATCACTACCAAATTCCATCTGACCACCATTATGATTATTGTAAGGTTGGTTAACTTCCAAAATAACTTCAGAAGAAAAATAGTCAGCTTCATTTGGATTGTCAGGGTCAACTGAATACCTTGCTATAACATTACGTTTTGGTCCATAGTCAGTATAGTTAACGTAAAAATAACCATTCTCTTCATAGTTAGGATGAAAAGCTAAACCAAGCAAACCCTCCTCTGTATAGCCACCATCTTGATCAACTATTGACCTTATATCTAAAAAAGTTGAAGATGAATTAACATTTGAATCATTATTAAAGACTTTTATTCTTCCTTGTTGCTCAACAACAAATATTCTATTTGAGCCATCTCCAGCATGATGAATACCTACAGGATCAACAAAAGTTAAATTTGGAAATGCATTTTCAAATTGATATTCAGAAAATACAAATGAAAAAAGTATATAGATTATTAAAGTTAGTTTAATTTTATTCTCCATTAAATTAATGTGGATAAAATTAATATTAACTCAACATTAAAAAAATATATATTTCTAACAATATTATAACATTATTTTTTTAAATTAACTTATTGCAATTCAATTGCAATCAACAAATAAAAGGAGAAAGAATGTATAAATTATTAATATTAATTGTTCCATTAATGTTAAACTTTAATTTTGCACAAGATTTTGAATTGCCAGGATTAGGAGTTTACGTTGGTGGAGTTATGGGAACTGCTTCAGGNGATGCTGTAGATGATTTAGAAGATTTAGGNTACTCTTTNTCAGGNCCTATGATTGGAGCTACATATGGTACTATGNTGGGTAATTTCCCATTATTTATGGGTGCTGGNCTTGGTGCNAGAAGTTATGCNTANACTGGTGGNCACGATCATGATCATGGTGATNNTCACGATCATGNCGAAGAAGAAGATGTGTCTGTTTGTTTTCAAACTTTCGACATGTGGGCTACGATGCCTTACCCAATCAATGATAAAATGAGCCTTTATGGTGGAATGTTATTTGGAATGACATTAAGCGGTAAAGAAACTCATGGCGATGAAGATCCTGAAGATATGGAAGATGATGAGTTGCCTGGTATGGATATGGGATTAGTGTTTGGTTTAGGCTACACATTACCTGTTATGGATGATGCATTAGCTCTTAATATGGGGTACGTAATTGGTTTAAATGAACTTGAAAGCGATGTTCCCAATTCTGATACTTGGTCACATAGTGGGTTTTTTATGCCATTAAATTATAATATCCCAGGAATGTAAAATTTTACATTTAAAGTAAAAAAAAAGCCCCATTTATATGGGGCTTTTTTTTTT
>NZRW01000040.1 GCA_002701185.1 Fidelibacterota bacterium | reverse complement strand
GCTCAAGGAATTTTTTTAAACTATTTAAATGTTCAAAAGACCTCAAGAATGAAAATTCCTTTTGGAATTGCACAAACCGGTAAGGCATTTAGAAATGAAATTGTTGCGAGACAATTTATATTTAGAATGAGGGAATTTGAGCAGATGGAAATGCAATTTTTTATTAAACCAGGAACTCAAGAAAATTGGTTTAACCATTGGAAAGAAAAAAGACTAAACTGGCATTTAAATCTAGGTATTGACTCTAATCTATTCAGATTTCATGACCATGAGAAACTTGCACATTATGCTGACGCTGCTTGTGATATTGAGTTTAATTTTCCATTTGGGTTTAAAGAATTAGAGGGTATTCATTCAAGGACTGACTTTGATCTTAAAAGTCATGAGGAGCTTTCAGGTAAGAAAATTCAATATTTTGATCCTGAATTAGATAAAAACTATACACCATATGTTCTTGAGACATCTATTGGCTTAGATAGAATGTTTCTTGCAATTATATCCAACTCATTTGAAGTAGAAACCCTGGAGGATGGATCCACAAGAAATGTTATGAGTATACCAAAGCAAATTGCTCCTAACAAATTAGCTATTCTTCCACTACTAAAAAAAGATGGCCTTCCAAAATATGCTAAAAAAATCATGAAAGAGTTTAGTCATGAAATTAATCTTCTTTATGATGAGAAAGATGCAATTGGAAGAAGATATAGAAGGCAAGATGCAATTGGG
This sequence comes from Fidelibacterota bacterium, assembly GCA_002701185.1. GTDB lineage: Bacteria > Fidelibacterota > Marinisomatia > SCGC-AAA003-L08 > D37C17 > TMED6. The sequence goes on along the minus strand of NZRW01000040.1, from coordinate 21,637 downwards.
ACTCCTTATTGTATTACAATTGATCACCAAACAATTGAAGATGACTCATTTACAATAAGAGATAGGGACTCTATGGAACAAAGAAGAATAAACATTGAAGATTTAAAATCTATTGTAGATAACGAATTAACACTTAAAAGTTTATTAAAAAACCTCTAGTTGAATATTATTAGTTATAATGTAAATGGCATAAGAGCTGCAATAAATAAAGGATTTGTTGACTGGCTAAAAAGAGAATCTCCTGATGTTATTTGCCTACAAGAAATAAAGGCAAACCAAGAGCAAGTTGAGATTTCACAAATAGAGAATTTAGGATATAATACATTCTGGTTTTCAGCCCAAAAAAAGGGTTATAGTGGCGTTGCAATATTTTCAAAACTGAAACCTAATCATGTAGAATATGGTTCAGGTATTGATTATATGGACTATGAAGGTAGAATCATTAGACTGGATTTTGATAAAGTTTCTATAATAAGTTTATATCTTCCATCTGGAACAAATCTAGCTAGACTGGATTTTAAGTTTAAATTTATGGATGACTTCAAAGATTATATCTATCAGCTAAATAATGAAATAAAAAATTTAGTTATTTGTGGTGATTATAATATTTGTCATAAAGCTATAGATATTCATGACCCAATAAGAAATAAAAATGTTTCAGGTTTTTTGCCTGAGGAGAGAGAATGGTTAGACGGTTTTATTGGAGATAGGTTTACTGATTCATTTCGTTATATAGACTCATCACCACATCAATATAGTTGGTGGAGCTATAGAGCAAACTCAAGAGCTAATAATAAGGGATGGAGAATTGATTATAACATGGTCTCAAAATCAATTGAAGAAAGAATAGTTAACGCATCTATCTTAAGTGATATACACCATTCTGATCATTGTCCAATAAAGCTGGAGTTATCCCTCTAGTTAATTAGCTTTAAGGCTTCATCTATATATACAAGTACGTCAGGTGAAACTCCAGCCCTTCCAAGATCTATATCTCTTTCTCCTAGCCTTGTAATTATTAATTTTTTTTCGGGGATCATAATTACATATTGTCCCTGGTGACCACTCATTAGAGAAATTTTTAAATCCTTATAATCAGATAGCCATACTCCAATTCCGTATTCTCTAAAATCATCTAAATATGGCTTTGTAGATTTTTGAATAAATGTTGAATCAATAATCTGATTTCCATTCCAACTCCCATTATCAATGTATAGTTTACCTAGTCTAGAAAAATCTCTTGCATTTGAGTGTAGACAACAAAATGACTTTACATTTCCTGATTCCTTACTATCTATTTGCCAATATGCATCATTATCTGGATTAATCTTAAACCAAAATTCTTTTTCAAAATAATCTTTTGTCTTCATACCGGTTGCTTTCTCAATGACCATTGATAAAATTTGTGTATTAGCACTTGAGTATTTATAGGTTTTACTTGGCTCAGTAATAAATTTCTGGTCTAACATCAATTTATCAAGATCTTCATAGAAGTACTGTTTTGCAACGGGACTGAAAGGATTTGATGTACCCTCATCCCAATCTATACCCGAGGTCATAGCAGCTAAATCGATAATTTTGACATCATTAGCAAATTCTCCCTTTAGTTCGGGAATATAGTCAATCACTTTATCTTCAAGACTATTAATATAACCTTGCTCANNNGCTTTNGCCATCATTAATGANACANNNGTNTTTGCCATTGANAATGANTTAGTTGATGAGTTNACNGNATAATCTTCATAATATTTNTCNCCNATNATTGTGTCATTNTGAATAACAACATATGCAGCAGTTCCCATTTTTTTATTNTAATCCTCAAATTCTGAAGAAAAATTAGTTGTCTTACTNTNACTNTCTTTCCATGGTGANTTTTCTTCNGGTGATTNAATNGTCTCNTAATCAAANTATTTTAAATCATCTATAAAGACTGTAGATTCTCCATTNAGGTATACAATTCTAACNCCTTTNACAAAATATTCTAGATTTAGAGTATAAACAACTNCAAATAAGACTGCTANAGTTANTACTAAAATTTTTAATTTTTTCATTTTTTATCAATTTGTGAGTCGACTATTTCAGATAGAGATTGTTGGGGTTNANTAGATTNTTCATCTTCTTTNTTTGTTCTCTTTATAGANCCTTGAATCATNATTAGCATTGAAGCNATAATAATTACTANTAGNACTTTTTCATCAACAATATTACTCTTTTGAATATCATAATCAGATATGCTTAGGAANAAAAGTATAGTTATTAATCCNCTNGGTGAAAAGTANAGAAGAGGTTTAGATTCNTCATCATTTAATNNAAGAGCNAAATAAAAATATCTAACTCCATACATAATCAGTAAAACNGTTGCNCCAATTATATATGGTTCAAACTCAACAAAACTCTCAANAGGTATTGAAAAACCAAANAATAAAAAGAAGAAGGTTCTAACTAANAATGTTGATTCAGCCGTNAANAAATGAAATTCNTGTAAGTCAGANTTTTTAATATCATCAGTTTTNATATATTTTTTTAAACTCTTTGGAATAAGGTTTGTAAAATTTGANAGAAAAATTCCAAAAATAAATATCAAGACTAATGATGGAAGTTTTAAAAAATCTTTTCCAATTTCATAAGCTAGTATTAATAAAGCTAGAATAAGAAAAAACTTTACATGATGCTCAATTCTTTGGATCAACTGAAATAAAAGATATGTTATAACAATTGAAATACCTATAATTAAGAAAATCTGTCCTATTAATGTAAATATTGGTTCAAGTCCAATAAATGCTTCTCCCTTCTCTGCCTGNCTAATACAATAGTAAAAAATCATAATACCAAGAATATCTGAGAANGTTGATTCATAAACAACAAACTCCTTATTATTAGTTATTAGTCCAGTTGCCGATGGAATTGCTACTGCGCTACTAATTATTGATAAAGGAATAGCATATATAACAGATGTCGAATATTCTAATCCTATAACTTGATTAAAGAAAATACTGACTAGCACAATATTGATAATTAGGATAACCAATGCAGCTAAAAACCCTTTAATTATAATCTGTGCCTTTTCTTTCTTTATCTCTAATTCAAGTGCAGCCTCGAGAACAATTAAGATTAATCCTATTGTGCCTAATACGGGAACAAGACTATCAAGAAACTCAAAATTGCTATAACCGGAGTATGAGGAAAAGAATCTTAATATTATACCTGTTAGTACAAGTAGGATTACTGATGGAAATTTTGTCCTCCTTGCAAAAATATCAAACAGGTATGAAAATATTATTAATAAGGGTAGTACAATTAATATTGACCCAACATCCATAAAAGCTAATTTAATGAAATTAATTAGTAAACAATTTATCTATCAATAAATATGAAANAATGATTTTCTAATATTTATAATAATATTATNTTAGTTATTTAGAATCNTTTTAAATAACANNCAATGAAAAATNNCTTTTTTTTATACATTTTTTTATTTTCANTATCAATTGTAAACTCTCAAAATAAATTAAAAAAAGATTCAAATGCGATAATGAATATGTGTGGCTGTTTTGAAGTAAGCTTTAATTTTAGTGAGACAATAAAACTTAATAATAGAGAGGACTATGTTCCTTCTGAAGATTATCAAACCACTCCAGTTTATGAACTTGCAATTCCAATTAAAAAAAATAAAAATGAAATTTCTATTCAACATATACTTCAAGTTGGAGACGAAAATTATAGATCNATTGTAAAACATTGGAGACAAGACTGGTTATACCAAAATAAAGATTTATACNTATATNATAAGGATAATAATTGGANATATAAAAACTTNTCAAGATCAGATGTAAAAGGTCAATGGACTCAAAAAGTCTTTCAAGTTGATGATAGTCCNAGATATGAGGGNACATCATCTTGGGTTCATGTTGATGGAAAGAGCTTCTGGGAAAATCAAACATCTGCTCCTCTTCCAAGAAGAGAGTTTTCAAAAAGAAAAGACTACAATGTTCTAGTTAGAAACAATAGACATGAAATAACAAACTATGGATGGTTTCATGGACAAAACAATGAAAAAGTTGATAAAGTTAATGATACAGAAAAAGAGTTACTAGCACTTGAAGTTGGTTACAACTATTACAGAAGAGTGGATGATGAAAAGTGTAAATATGCAAAAGATTGGTGGTTGGAAAACGAGAAAAAATGGGCCGTTGTCAGAGGTATTTGGGATGAAATATATAGTCAAAATAAAGATTTATCTTTGAAAAGTAATATAGATGGAAGAAGATTGTATGAGTATCTTTTATTCACAAATGATTTCAATGATTACGCTGAGATAAAAGAACTTATTATTTCTTTCGTTGATAAATAATATTTAATTGAATACTTTAAAAATTGATAACGACATTATAATCAATACTTGCTCTAACTTTGATAATGAGCAAAAAAAAATATTATTAAATACTGATATTAATTTTATTCAATTCCATTTTTGTCTCTTGGGAAAAGTAACTTTAAATTATAATGATGGATCNTATAATTTCCAGCTANATGAGAACAACTCGATNATACTTTTTAATCCATCTATAAATCTACCAATTGATGGAGAGTTAGATAAAAACTCTAAATATTTAAGTTTATTAATTACTATAAAAAAATTTCATGGACTTTTTTCTGAGCTAACAGATAATATNTCTTTTTTGTCAAATGAAAATGTAAATAAAAAATATTATAAAGAAAGTTCAATTTCACCTCAAATAAGTACAGTTTTAAATCAAATTCTCAATGAAAAATTAAGTGATAATGTGAAAAACCTGTATTTAAAGGGTAAGGTTTTTGAATTATTAGGGATGTACTTTAATGAATCAAATGATTTGGACATTGAACAATGTCCTTTTCTAGCAGACGAAAAAAATGTTGTTAAAATAAAAATGGCTAAAGAGATAATTATTAAAAGAATGTCAGACCCTCCTAGCCTTAAAGAACTATCTGCTGAAGTTGATATTTCACTAAAAAATTTGAAGGAGGGTTTCAAAGAAATATATGGATATACTGTTTATGGTTTTTTATTGGAATATAAAATGAATATTGCTAGTAAAATGCTGTCAACAAAAAACTATAATGTCAANGAAGTTGCTGACCATATTGGATATAGTACTTCAAGTCATTTTATCAATGCTTTTAAAAATAGGTTTGGAACAACTCCAAAAAAATACTTAAAGTCAATCTAAAAATTAGCTTCTACTAGCTTTTTTGAATTTAAAATACAATCACTTACAGATACTCCATTATGAAAATTACCGTGTATATAAAAGTTAGAATTTTCATTTTCAAATTTTCTGATTTCATCAATTACGTCAGACATTGACATATTATATGTCGGTATTCCTCTTTTCCATCTATAGTGTTTAATAAACTCTGGCTTTGNGTTTATTTTTAGTATATCATTGACTTCAGNAAGAATTAATTTCTCTATTTTTTTTGGTTCTTCTTTACAAATATTCTGTTGTCTCTTTCCTCCAATTAAAATAGTTAAAAGAAATTTATTTTTTTTAGCAACATGATTAAATATATTTGAGCTATATAAGATTCCTAGAAAATTTTTTTCATCTTCAGGCTTAGTTAAAAGTCCAAATCCATCAATTTTATTTTCTAAATTTTTTTTATCAAAACCAAAATGAAAGACATCAATAGGGACATAATTAATTTTAGATAAAATTTTTTTAAATTTTAAATCAAAGACTAATTCACTTAATGAAAAAGATGGAATAGTTGAAATTAAATTTTTACACGATATTTTTTGTCCATCAGAAATAAATAAATCATATCCACTAGATACTTTTTGAATTTTAGAAATCTTTGAGTTAAATATTATTTTACTATGAAATTTATTTTTTAATGAGTTTATTAAATGACTTAGACCATTCTTAAATGTAAATATTTTTGATTTTGAACTTTTTTTCATTTTCAATAAACCAATTATTACACTTCCATAATTTTGCTCTAATTCCCAAATAGTTTTCAATGTATGTTTTGCACTCATTGTTTTAGTTTCATCAGCATATATTCCAGTTAAAAAAGGGACAATTAGTCTTTCATGGAATTCATTTCCAAATCTTCTTGAAATAAAACTCTTAACATCAGTATTATGTTTATGTTTCTTCACGAAGACTTCTAAAAGAATTCTAATTTTTGAATACATACTGAATAATGGTGAAATGAAAAATTCGCTAAAACTTAAAGGTATTTTAATAGGTTTACCATCTTTCAATACATAACGATTCTTTATCGCATTATTATTTGGGTAAATTAAATCATCTGATATCTTTAAATCGTCTAGCAACTCTTGGATACCATTATTATTATTAAGTACAGTGTTCGGACCATTTTCACAGGTATAACCCNTTTCATTGTGAGTATCAATTATACCACCAACCTTATTACTCGATTCAACAACTATGAAGTCTAGGGTCTTTTTTGATAAAAAATTTGCAGTGCTTAATCCTGATATACCAGCTCCAATAATTACAGTATTAATTTTCAAGTTTTTAATTTTAAATAATCCTTAGTCCAATTTGATATTAATTGGGCCCAATTATCATCATCATTTAAACATGGCACATATGTGTACTCTTCCCCTCCTGCCTCAATAAATTCTTCCTTACCTTCCATCTCAATCTCTTCAAGTGTCTCAAGACAATCAGTGACAAATGCAGGTGTAATAATTACTAGTTTTTTCTTACCACTTTTAGCCAGTCTCTCTAATTCACTATCCGTATATGGTTTAAGCCAAGGTTCGTTTGGAAGCCTAGATTGAAATGAATTGCTATACTTATCTTTACTAATATTAAGTTTTTCAGTTACTAATCTAGTTGTCTCAAGACATTGATGCTTATAGCATGTTTCATGAGCTGAAGAACTAACTGAACAACAATTTTCAACTTTATAGCAGTGGGAATTAGTTGGATCAGAAATTTTTAGATGACTTATTGGAATTCCATGATATGAAAATAAAATATGATCATATTCTATATTTTTTATTGAAGACGATATTTTTAAAGATAATAGATCTATATATTTTGAATTATTATAAAATGGAGGCACAATATCTATATTAATATCAGGGAAGTTCTCTTTAACCTCTTCTTTCACTTTCTCAACAACTGTTTCATAAGATGACATTGCATAATGTGGATATAATGGTAAAACTAGCACGTCTTTAACACCATTATTTTTTAANTCTTTTAATCCTTTGTTAATAGTTATTGAACCATATCTCATTGCAAGAGAAACAGGAATGTCAAGTAGTTTTGTGATTTTATTAAATAATCTTCGTGATAAAACAATTAAAGGAGACCCNTCTTTCCACCATATTTTTTTATAAGCTTTAGCAGACTTTCTAGGTCTAGTATTTAATATTATTAGTTTAACAAGAATCCATCTAAAAATATAACTTTTACCTATAACCCTTTTATCCATTAAAAACTCATCTAAATATCTTTTTATATCAGGTATAGATGTACTATCAGGGGAACCCAAGTTTATTAATAATAGTCCTTTCATTATACAGTGTTTGAATATGTCCCTACTTTCTGATCAATCATTGGATCAAATCTCATAGCTATATTTCTAGTAAATAATCTACCTCTTTCGTTTATGGTCATTATTCCCGATTTAAAATNTAAAATTTTATCAGAAATAAAATCATTTAAAAGATCTTCTTTAAATTTTACGATTTTAAAAATATCAGTGATTGACATTTTATATTTCTCGGCTATCTTATTAAAATCAACAAAATAATTACACATTATAGAATTGATTATCTCACGAATTATTTTTTGTTCGATTGTAACTGAATAGCCTCTAAGAACAGCTAAATTATTTTTTTCAATTGCATTNATGTACTGGCTTGCATTTTTTATATTCTGGATATATGCAGAGTCTAGTTGAGATATTGAAGATGCTCCAAATGCATATACCTGACCTGTGGTTTCCAGAGTACAGTATCCTTGAAAGTTTCTATGTAGTTGTTTATTTTTAAGAGCTATTGCAAATTCATCATCAGGTTTTGAGTAGTGATCCATTCCTATTGAGACATAACCAGCNTTTATAAGTTTCTCATATGCAGTTTCGTACATAAGTGCCTTATCATTGGAGCTAGGAAANCCTATCTTTTCCAATATTTTTTGTCTTGGAAGTATACTTGGAACATGTGCATATGAAAAAGTAACAATTCTATCCGTATTTAACTTTATAGCTCTATCAACGGTCTTGGAGAAACTTTCTGGTGTTTGATAAGGTAGACCATATACCAAGTCAATATTAGTTCCAGTAAACTCCTCATCCTCAATTTTCTTTATAATATCTTCAATTGGATATTTAGAAGGTTTTCTATTAATTCCTTCTAGAACATCAAGTCTAAAGTCTTGAATTCCTAATGATATTCTGTTAAAGCCAAACTTTTTTAATAACTCAATGTGATTAAATTCTAAGTGAGCAGGATTACATTCAATTGCCATTTCATAATTTGGTGCAAAATCAAAAGTTTCAAATAGCTTATTAGTTACTCTTTCAATAAATTTATATGATATGGCATTTGGCGTACCTCCTCCCCAGTGAACTTGGGTTAATTTTCTCTTTGATTCAATTTTTTTGGAAACAAATTCAATCTCTTTAATTAATGCATCAATATATCTTTCTAAAAATGGTTTTGTAAATCCAGTTTCTGTAGTACATCCACAAAAATGGCAAATTTGAGGACAAAAAGGTATATGAATATATACTGATATACTTTCAGGAGATTCATTATTTGATAAGATAAGTTTTTCAACATAGTCATCATTACTAAAACTTGTATCAAAGAAAGTAGCTGGGGGATATGATGTATATCTAGGACCAGTTGAACTATACTTTTTTAATAATTTATTATCTACTCTACTCATCACCTATTCCAGTTTTTATCTTTTATCCAGTCTATTGCAAATTTTACTTTTTCATGATTTATATCTGGAAGAAAACCATGGCCAAGATTAAATATCCAATCAAAATTTTGGGAGCCAAAATTAGTTAAACTATTCAAATAAGCTTCAATCTGTTCATAATCTTGATAGAATATTCTTGGATCCATATTTCCTTGGATACCAATCTTCTTGTCAATTATATTTCTCGCATAATTAATTGAAGTATGCCAATCAACACTAATAAAATCACAAATATCTTTATTAATAAGATTCATACCATGACCAAAATCTTTTGGAAAAAATATTGTCGGGCAATCTTCTTCTTTTGCTGCATTTAAAATTCTTTTTGAATAAGGCAAAATTAAATCTGCATAAAGTTCACATGGAATAGATCCACAATATGTCTCAAAAAGCTGAAAAACATTAATACCTGATTTGCATTGACCCTTTACATATTCTATTGATGACTTTGTAATAAGTTCAAGTATCTCTGTGCTTTCTTTTCTTTTTTCATATAAAAATTTAATCGCTTTCTTCATGTGATCTTTAGACCCTTCACTTTTAAACATAAACAAAAACACAGTNAGTGGTCCTCCGCAAAAACCAATTAAAGGTGTGTCAGGNTTTTTATCTTTTATTACTTGATCAATATTGTCATATATATAATCTAATTTATTTGGATCAAACTCAAGATTGGTCGCCTTTGAATTATAATTTAGAGGATTATTAAAAATAGGACCGGTTTTTTTAAATTCTACATCAAGACCTAGAGCATGAGGAATTACTAGTATATCACTAAATAATATAGCTGCGTCGACATTCAAATCCTTTATGGGCATTAGTGTAACTTGAGATGCTAGATTTTTGTCATTCATCAGCTCATGAAATGAATAAGTCTCTTTTAACTTCATGTAATTAGGTAAAATTCTTCCAGCTTGTCTCATAAACCAGACAGGTGGTCTAGAAGTTTTTTCTCCATTTAAAGTTTTAATTAATATTGAATCCATTTATTTTATTTTTTTTAATGATTTTAGATTACTATCAATTATTTTTTGGATATCGTTATCATCGATCTTATTAGATAAAAACATACACTCATATTGTGATGGAGGAAGATATACTCCGTTTTCTAACATTGAATGAAAGTATTTTGAGTATAACTTTGTATCACACTCTTTAGCATCATCATAATTTTCAATTCTCTCTTTACTTGAAAAAAACAAAGTCATCATAGACCCTACTCTTGCTATATTTGCATCAACCCCAGTTTCCAAAATATTATTTTTTATTCCTATTTCAATTTGTGATGAAATTTTTTCTAATTCAATATAAACTTCACTATCAAGACGCTTTAAAACACTTAATCCTGCTGCCATTGCTAAAGGATTTCCAGAGAGTGTTCCTGCTTGATATACTGGACCGTCAGGAGCGACATAGTCCATAATCTCATGTCTTCCTCCGTAGGCTCCAGCTGGTAGTCCCCCTCCAATTATTTTACCAAGTGTAGTAAGATCAGGTTCAATATCATATAATTCTTGAGCTCCACCTTTTGAAACTCTAAATCCACTCATGACTTCATCAAAAATTAAAAGTGCATCATTTTCACTACACAATATTTTTAAATTTTGAAGAAAGTTTTTATTTGGAGTTACAAGACCCATATTCCCAGCAATTGGCTCTATAATAACAGCAGCAATTTTATTTTTATTTTTATGAAAAAGATGTTTGACAGAATCTATATTATTAAAATCAGCTACTAAAGTATCTTTTGCTATATTCTCAGTAACACCTTGACTATCAGGTTTGCCTAAAGTCATTGCTCCTGACCCCGCCCTAATTAAAAAACTATCAAAGTGGCCATGATAATTACCAGAAAACTTAATGATTAGATTTTTTTTCTTATAACCTCTAGCTAATCTTATTGCACTCATAGTTGCTTCTGTACCAGAACTAACCATTCTAACTTTTTCAATTGATGGAACCATATCAATTATTTTAGATGCCATTGCGGANTCAATTTCTGTTGGGGCTCCATAAGTTGTNCCCTTCTTTGAGTATTCTATAATAGAATCAACTGTAATTTTGTCTGCGTGGCCAAAAATTAATGGTCCCCATGATCCAACACAATCAATATATTCATTGTTATCAATATCTCTCATCTTACTCCCTTTTCCACTTTTGAAAAAAATAGGAGTNGAGTTTACACTCCTAAACGCCCTTACTGGAGAGTTTACTCCTCCAGGAATAATTTTTTTTGCTTTGTTATATGCATCTATACTTTTTTCAAACATANTATTAATTNGATAGAATTTTTTTGGCAATTTCTACAGCACTATACGTCACTATTGCTGTAGCTCCAGCTCTTTTAATAGAGTATATTATCTCCATTGTTAGCTCCAGCTCATCTACTAAATTTTTTTCTGCTGCAGAATTGACCATAGCATACTCCCCACTAACACTGTAGGCTATTATTGGAATATTAAAATTTTCTTTAACCTTTGAAATAACATCTAAATATGCAAGNGCAGGTTTTATTATAACTGCGTCACAGCCTTCATTAATATCATACTCNACTTCNCTTATAAACTCATAACTATTTTTAAAATCCATTTGATGAGTTTTCCTATCACCACCTTCTAAGTTATTATCAACAGCATCTCTAAACGGGCCGTAGAAAGATGATGCATACTTAACAGAATATGGAAAAATTGGTATTTTTTCAAACCCACTTTTATCTAACGATTCTCTAATTTTTGAGACTCTTCCATCCATCATATCTGAGGGTGCAAGTACATCAGCACCAGATTTAACAAGAGTTAATCCTTGATCACATAAGGTCTTTAATGTCTTATCATTATCTACATCACCATCTTTAATTGTCCCACAATGTCCATGATTAGTATAACTGCAATTACAAAGATCAGCAATGATTAAAATTTCATCTTTATATTTCTTCTTAATTTTTTTAATAGTGGACGGGACAATGCTAGTGCTCGAGCAAGCAATTTCGCCATTACTGTCTTTTTTGCTTGATACCCCAAATAATAAAATAGATTTAATTCCAATTTCAATAAGCTCATCACATTTCTCTATAACTTTATCAGCAGACAATCTATATTGTCCTTTTAGAGATTCTATCTCATTTTTTATGTTTTCTCCTTCGCACACAAAAATTGGATATATCAGATCAGAAATATTTAATTGTACATCTTGGACTAAGGATCTTATATTCTTATTATACCTAAGTCTTCGTAGTCTAGATTCAGGATACTTCATAATTTAAGTTTTTGTTAAAAAAATCAATTATTGAGTTACTTATGCCTTCATATGACTGCATTTTGGCAGTCACTAATGGTTTATAGCCCCTTTCTATTATATATTCAGTAGTAGTATTCCCAATACTAATAATATTCTCATTTGGACTATATTTATTAATGAAAGACTCAAAAGTTGATGGACTTGTGAATACTGTAAAAGTTTTTTTATTATTTAATAGATTATCAACATCTCTGTTAAATTCATTTGTTAAAGAAGTCTTATAAAATATCTTCTGTTCAATATTTGCAAATTTTTGTATACAATCAAATAGTTCTTTTTTTGCTAAATTACCTTGCGCAAGAAGAATTTTAGAATCAACTGGTAATCCTAAACTTTTGATTTCCTCACACATGTACTTTGAATAGTTTCTCTTTAATATAAAGTTAGCTTCCATTTTATATTTCAATAAACTTTTTGCAGTCTTATCACCCAAACAAATGAATTCTAATGAATCATTAATTTTGTCTGTTAAATTATCCATGAAATACTTTACTCCATTTTTAGAAGTAAAAATTATAAAGTTATAATCATTTGGGTTAACTAAATTCTCAAGTTTTGAAATTAAAATCATTGGATAGTGATAGATGTATACACCTATTTTTTTGAGTTCTGAAAATTCAAAATCAATCTCATCGCCTGTCAAAATCAAATTATAATTATTATTCAAAACCTATTTTTTTAATTAGTTCTTTTCCACCATTATTTAATATCTTGTCAGCTAGCAAACTGCCTAAGTCAATATTTTCTTTTGTTCGAGATTCTACTTTATCTCTAATTAGTATTTTACCATCCAATGAAAGTATGGAACCTATTAAACAAGTGTCATCACCTTCAACATTTGAATATGCTGCAATTGGGGAATTACATCCACCCCCTAACTTGTCCATNAAAGACCTTTCAAAAAAAGTACATTTCTCAGTCTTTACATGATTTATCTTTGAGATAATAGCTTCTAACTCATAACAATTAGAATTTGTTTCAATTGCAATTGCTCCTTGCCCTGGAGCACTTAACATTATATTATTATTGAGATATTCTGTTATATATTTTTCAAGACCTAATCTTTCAATACCCGCAGCAGCCATAATAAGTCCATCATACTCTCCATTTTGCATCTTAGTAATTCTTGTGTCAACATTACCCCTTATATCGATTACATTTAGATTGGGATTCAAATGTAAAAGTTGAGCTTTCCTTCTTAAGGATGAAGTGCCAATCACTTCATTTTCTGAAAATTCATGAAGTTTTTTTTTATTTCTACTTAAAAAAACATCATAGTGATTGCCTCTTTTTAAAATTGCTGAAGTTTTTATTTTTTCATTTTCCTCTACAGGTAAGTCTTTGAGACTATGAACTGCTATATCTATTTTACCTTCAATTAAGGCATCTTGAATTTCTTTAACAAAAAAACCTTTATCTAGATTTCTGTCTAAATTCTGGTCTTGAATTTTATCACCTTTTGTNTTGATCTTAACTATAGAATATTTAATATTTGGAAAAATTTCAGTTAGTTTTTCCTTGACTAGGTTTGCCTGATACATTGCTAGATTACTTGATCTTGTTCCTATTTTTATTGAATTAATCATCAAGAAAAATTTTATTAATTATACCAATNGCATTCTCGTCTTTTCCATTATTGCTTGCTTCTTTAATCTTCCTAATCAGNTTATCTGAAAACTTTTCATAAACCTTATTTAACTTTTTATTTAAACCAGAAGAATCAAACTTTGAATTGGAACAATCACAATTAGATGATTTAACGTTATCAATTGTCTCATCAATTACAATCTCTTTAATTTGCTTTTTAAGTGATAGTATGGAAGGTCTTAACTGTCTTGAATTTGTCCAATCATCAAAGTCTTGAAGGAAGTCATCAATATATCTTTCTGCTTTAACAACTTCACTTCTTCTTTTTTTATAATTAAGGTTTACAATATCCTTTAAATTATCTACGTTTACTATTTTAATTCCTGGAATTTCATAACATTCGCTAGTAATATTTCTAGGTACAGATAAATCAACTATTAATAGATCTTTATTAGAGTTTTCTTGTATTCTAGTTAACTCATCTGAAGTAATAATTGGATCTTTTGATGATGTGGAAAAAATAGCAATATCAGTATTCTCTAATTCTTTTTTAAAATCATTAAATTTTACAGCTTCTAGATTCATTGATTTGGCAAATTTTACAGCTTTTTTGTGCGTTCTATTTGTAATCCTTATGTCAGTGTAATTCTTTTGATGAAGATGTTTAATAGATAATTTAGATGTTTCACCAAGTCCAATACACAANAACTTAGGCGATTTAATTTTAGTTAGTTTATTGATCTTCTCTACAGCAGCATAGCTAACTGATACGGCTCCTTTATCAATTCTAGTATTTGTTCTTATATACTTACCAGTTTCAAGTGATTTTTGAACCATTCTGTTTAGTATAGGCCCTAACATATCATGCTTTGTAGCAAAATCATATGCATTTTTTAGTTGTTCTACAATTTGAAACTCTCCTATTATCATTGACTCAAGTCCAGAGGAAAGTCTAAATAGGTGTTCCGATACACTATAGGGACCTGTAATTTTTATAAGAAATGGAGAAAGACTTTCTTTAAAGTTTCTATATTCTGAAAGCTCTTTTACAATACTGTGGATAAATTTTTTCTCCTCACCTAGATGATTTTCAAACTCAAAATATATTTCAGTTCGATTACATGTGGAGATTAGCATTAGTCCTTCAACTCCAACATTTTTTTTCAGCAGATTATGAAAAGCAAGTTTATCCTTATCATCAAAATAAAACTTTTCTCGTAACTCAATTGGAGCTACTTTGTAATTTAAACTTATTAAACCAACCACCTAGTAAATTTGTGCAAATTTAAATTTTAGATTGAGACAAATAATAACGCTTAAGGTTCAAAAAGTATTGCCATAAGTTCCNAGGGTTAATATAGACTTATTCTAAATAATATTTTTAAAATATCGTTATAGGTTCATAAGATTTTCTTATTCTATAACTCTTGACTTTAAATCATCTTTTAAGACAGGGCATGAGTCATATTTACCAAAAAATTTATACCTGGTAAACGCTACGATATCATAAACAATGTTTGATATAAAGGTGGGTAGTACAAGTATTAGGACTCTTATCAGAAAAAGCATTTTTACTTTTCTTAAGATGTAAAAAACTGCTTTGCTNTTTTGTAANATAGTACCATCTTTTTTTATGACCGCAACAGAATCAACTTTCAGTACATCAGGGTAGTGGGTTTTTGTGAAATTACTCTGTAAACTCGTAACACTAAAATGTTCATCTTTATCTTTATCAAGAATCAATCGAATAAAGAAATTACAAAGTACACATATGCCGTCGTAAATTATTATTTCTGTTCTCATATCCTGTTTACAGTATTATTTGCAAAGTTAAATAAGTATTTCTAGGTGGAGAAGGAATAATTCCTGGTCCAGGATATCCAGTAGCTCTTCTTGTGAAATAAATTTCATCAAATATATTATTTATTCCAGCTTCTAACTTTAAATTTGAAAATTTATATGATANGGCTAAATCAGATATTTCATAAGATGAAATTTCACCAATTACACCACTTAAGTTTCCACTAACTGCGTTAGACGAGTCCGTAAATTGTCTAGATAAATATGAATATTGAAAATTAAGAGCAAAATTTTTATATCCAAATTTTAATCCTGTTTTAAAATTATTCTTAGGAACAAACTCTACTTCTTTTCCAGTTATTCCTATTTCATCTGATTTTAGATATTTTGATTCAATATATGAGTAGTTCATAAATATATTGAAATCGATGAATTCATTATTAAATAGAATTCTATTTAAGTCAAAATCAAATAAAGATTCAATACCTATTATTTGAGCATTACCAACATTTCCTCTTTCGCTTTTAACACTTCCATCATTATATGCTCTTTGTATAAATCCAATTCTATCTTTATAAATTAATGCAAATATACTCGAGTCGAAAGAAACCATTTTTTTATAATTTCCCCTCAGTCCTAAATCAAATGTGTAGCCTTTTTCATCGTCAATGTTAGGATTAATTGCATAAGCTGGATTAATTATACTTATATCTGCAAAAGTTACAGACCTGAAATTTTGACTAAAATTAGTATATACTTCAGTATTGTTTTTCTTATAACTGATTCCTAACCCCAAAAGCAAAAAGTTTCTTTTTTTTGAGTCCGATTCTTCAAACACCTCGTTATAAATAGTATTTCCTGCAGCATCTAAATTAATTCTTCTATAGTATCCATCAAGGTTAGTATTAATATTTTCAAATCTAAAACCAGGGGTAATTGAAAAATTTTCACTTAAGTAAAAAATATTTTCTCCAAATAAGGCCAGATTAAAATTTGGATAACTATAATCAGATTGATTTACATAATTTGGAAAGTTTAGATAGTCAAAATCAAAATTTGCATCTTTTGATGCACTTCCTGGACCTTGAGTGCTTTCAGAAAAGGAATTATAATATTTTGCTCCTAATAGTAAATAAGATTTTTTATTTAATACAGTATAATTATTTATGTATCTAGTTTCAAAACCGAAATTTCTAAATCTACCTTTTATAAGATCTCTTTCATCACCAAAATCAATTTGATCGACTCGATTAGTCCTAAACCCTAGTGCATTTCTTGTTGCATCTAATCCAAAAAAACTGAAGCTGAAATTTGAATTTGGAGAAATTTCATAAAGGTATTTTAAATTATACAAGAACCACTTCACTTCAAACCAGTTTCTCTCTCTGTTACTTTGGTAAGGAGCTATTTCAAACATTCTGTCTGACAGTCCACCTGCTTGATGAGCAAGATATTCTAAATAAGTAATTTCAGTGGTTAGCTTTGATCTATCAGAAAGGTTAAAATTTAAACTTTGAAAAGTATTAATGGATTTAAAATCTGAATTAGGTCTAAATCCGTCACCAATTTTATAATTTACATATCCATAATATCCAAGATTCTCATTAGAGGAACTAATACTAGTAAAGTTTGTATATAGATTATTTGAACCAACAGTNTTTCTTGTAATTAGCTCAAATTTATCGTCTGGTTTTGGTCCTTTCAATTTAAAGTTTATTAGTCCTCCAAATTGGGTGCCGTATTGAAGAGATGCAGCACCTCTTAATATTTGAATTTCTTCGAGTCCTTCAGGTGGTGGGGTATAATAGCTCTCTGGATATCCGAGTGCATCTGCACTTATATCATAATTATTCTGTCTAGTATTAAAGTTTGCAGTTCTATTAGGATTTAGTCCTCTTCCTCCAATATTTAGTTGAAGTCCAGCATCATCATTTTGATATATGTTAAGGCCTGGTATTTGATTATAGATTTGGCGTGCATTATTTGACGCTAAATTTGCCATAGAGACATCAAGTAGTATTACCTCGTTTTTTTTACCAGCATATATTCTTGTCCCAACTACATCTTCCATTCTTTTAATTTGAAAAATTCTTTTCAAATTTGCTCTAACTATAACCTCGCTTAGTTCCTCTATTTTTGGAATTAATTTAACTTCAATTAATTCCGCACTATCACTATAAAAANCTGATATAAGGTTATANCCTTCAAGAAAAAAAACTATTTCAGACTCCGGATTAGTTAAAATAATTTCAAAAGACCCTTTATTNTCAGAGTAAGATATNTGATTTGTGTCAGAATTAAATACAGTAACATTTTCTAATGGTAGACCTGAGTTATTGTCTAAAATTATTCCAGTTAATTGATCCTGAGGATACAATAAGTTAAAAATTGAAAAAATAAATATGCTAAAAACCTTTAATCTCATCATCTAAATTTGTAATCCATTTTTTATTTGTAAATCCTTTTTTCTCTTTCATCAAATCAATACTTGGATCAATAAATCTTTTACTCGGCCTTCCATTTAAAGTCACAAAACTTTCTGCATAAACTTCAACATCATTGAATCCATTATTATTATAATGTTCACCTAAATAGTGGGCGTACTCTAAAATAAAATCAGGTTGAAAGCTCATTTGTCGTTCTTGAAACTCAGTTAAAAAATCACTATTTATAACATAAAAAGATTCAGATGTTTCACTATCAACTATTTTAAATTCTGTAAAACCTTTCTTTTCGATTAGCATAACTCTCCATGAAAATCTGTAGCCTTGCTCTTTCCAAAACAGCTCTCCGGGATATAGAAAATATCTAAAAGGGAGTAGCAACTGTAAAGAAAAGAAAATAGCTAAGGATATTTGAATAATCTTCTTCCTCTTAAATTCATAAATTTCAATTTTTTTGATTTTATTCAGGAATTTTTTAAATGGAGATAATATCTTATTTAAAATCTGCTTATGGGTTTCTTGATCAAAGAATATNATAGAGCATGTGATCATTATGTATGGAAACATTCCAATTGCTGGAAATAGAATTGCTGTCATTATATGAAAGCTTAAAACTAGGAAGAATCCAAAAGCTCTTGTTCGTCTATTTAATAAAATAAATGCAATTAACAAATCGTACAACATACCAGCCCAGCTAAAAAAGATATGTACCCAAGTCATTTGAAATAATGTATTCCCTATAACTGGTATATCATATTTTGAAGTTAGCCATATCTTTAGGGGTTGAGCATCAATAAGCCAGTCTGAATTAATTTTGGCAACACCTGCATAGAAGTATACAATACAAATAATCAATTTTAATGAATCAACATTCCATTTGGGAATTGATTTATAATATTTTTTTTTAACAAAACTATCAACTGAGTAACTTGCATTGGCAGGAAAAAAAATCATTAAGAAACTAATAAGGCTAACTAAATAGTAATGATTTAGATAAGTTGTCTTATCCATTAACTCTATATATGTAAAGCTTAAAAAGAGTAAAATTATAGATAGTCTATACTTATACCCAATAGCAACTAAAAAAGAAGAAACTGCACAGACTAGAAAAATTATATATGTGTAATCACCTATTGGTTTAATCCATTCAAAACCATAGTATGAAAAATGAAATGAAGGTTCAATATAAAGGGTCTCAATCCATCCTTTAAAAAAAATTCTTATTATGCTATATAGCATTAAAAAACCAAAGCCTAGACGGAAAATTGCTAGGCTTGATGAGTCTTGTTTTTTATTTAAATATCTCGAAATATTCAATATAGTATTTAATTAATCACCGTCGGCATCTGTATAATCAACTGCAACATTAAAGTTTGAAAGCATATCTGTCTTCAGGTTTACTACTATGGTTTGAAGTGCATCAAAAGCAAGTAGCATTAATGTATTGTTGTTGTTTATTTGATCTATAAAATTTTCATCCAGTCCATTGATGGTCTCTAAGGCATTATTAAGTTTTGTTTGAACTGATGTGCCAATATCAGTTTCTAAATAATCTAAATAAGTTTTGTAGCTAGGTCCTGATTGCCCGTCAGAACCTTGACCCATAAATAATTCTTCAGCTCCTTTTCTGGCTTCTAATGCAAGTGTTTTTGATAGATTACCAAATGAATTTTTTGAATAATAATATGCTTCAATTCTATCAGGTAAAGGNAGAGAGGAGAACCTTCCCGCAGGGATACCAATTTTATTTGTTCTTAATCCTTTTTCAAAATAGTATACAAAGTCATTTACCATCATATTAAAAGCTGATGTTGCAGTATTTTCAAAAGAGGAATTAAAAGTGTCTTTATATGTTGCCCAATCATCGACAACTTGTATTGTATTTTCATCCATCACAGTGGCTAAAGTGAGAAGATAATTTCCATATTTTGAATTGGAATTGTATAAATCAATTACTGCATCTTTTGTCTCTGCTATTCCATGTAGCATGTAATCTAAAGCAGGAAAACCTTGTGCAGCCCAGTCATTAGGATTTGTAAGATCAGTTTTTTCTTCCTCTATATTATTCTCAATCCTTTCTTTTCCTACTGGATAAGTATTCATCTTTAGTCCATACATAATTTCTTCTGCCTTACTTATATTAAAAACTTCAACATATTGCCACTTTTTATAAGAATCAATCCATTCGTTTTGAAAAGCATCATAATTATCTGAGTTAGGAGAATTTACAAAGGTTTGAATACTATTCTTTAAATTATCCATTGATGTTTTAAATGTGTTATATCTAGGAATAATTATATTTTCAGAATAATTTACAAGTATAGAGCCCCTGTCAAATGAATCTGCTTGGGATGTAGTTCCAGTTGATGTAGTTCCAGTTGATGTAGTTCCAGTTGATGTAGTTCCAGTTGATGTAGTTCCAGTTGATGCAGTTTGGTCTGGACTTACTGANTGATTTGTTTGCGTATTTACTTCATAGGATACCTCATCTGAGTCTTTACTACANGCAACTANNACTANTAAAGAAAGTAATATTTTTAATGTTTTNTATTTCATTTTATGTTAAAAAAATCAGCGGGACAAATATCCCACTGATTATTAAAAAAACTCACTTATTGAATAACATTTAACTAATATTTATATTCCGAACTTTGAAGAGATTTCATCTCTTATTGATTCTAGAGTTGAATTCTCAACTGTCCAGAAATTATCCATAGAAGCTAAAAATGCATTTACCTCAGAATTACTGAAATANGGAGTNCCAGTTCCATCATTNGTNAACTGNAGACTCATNATAAANCCATACCCTTCNGAAAGNGCATGGAATGCATCAGCTGTATTTCCATNTGCAATTTTTGACATNTACCCATTAAGGTAGTCTACAGCTTTTTGAGCAATCAGCTTAGATAATTGTAACTGAATTTTCTCTGCTTCACTATCTCTAAGATCATATTGGTTTGCAACAATGTATGCTCTTCCTCTTCTAAAAGCATTAAAAACCTGAACAGCCATTCCTGGATGACTACTTGCGTTTACCTTTTTAAAATACTTGTTTAAAGTTGTCCCATTTCCAGTTGGACTTGTACCAAGATCTAATCTTGTAACATCAGCTTCTTGACCATATAAGTAACCAAATCCTTCATCCCACTTGTGCTCCATAACTGTGTAATCTTTACCATCTGATAGAACCTTATTGGTGTTATCGGCAGTTCTTGTACCAGAGTCAAGTTGATATGGTGTAATGTAGTTATTGATTATTTGATCAAGTGTCATTGCACCAATTATTCCTTTGATAAATGTTTGGTCAATTTCATGACCTTTTGCATTAACATGAATAGTTCTTGTTGCATCTGTAAGAACTCCAGCTTGACCGTTAGATGCGTCTGTCGCCCAATTTGGAATTACATTGTCTGCAAAATCATTAATCATGGCGTCAAATTGAGGTTTAACTGTAGCTGAAGCTATTGGTGAAGCAGCCGTTTTATTCCCCATTTTTTTTCCAGAAGTATTTAATGAAGCGTCTGAAAATCCAGTACCATCATTAAACAT
>NZRW01000039.1 GCA_002701185.1 Fidelibacterota bacterium | reverse complement strand
TCAAACAAACCAATCTCATCACCTGGTTCTAAACCAATAATATCNTCAATGATAACTAAATGATTTAATCCTGTTGNATTAGGTAAGTCTGNAAAATAATTTAAATNTTCANCTNNACANTNNNCANCNNTCCATTCATCNCTCCANANNTCAGACCATAAATCTGCACATNCACCNGCAAGNGATGGAATTTCATTNCCNTNAGNATCTGACATNATGATTTCTTCAAAACATTCTGGCGTTGGATTTACTCCATCCAATTTAATATTGGTTAGTACACCTTGACCTGTTGGTATTGTGTTACCCTCAAGAGAAAAACCTATTACAGTATTTTCACTATTTGATACATTGAAACCAAATTCTTCTGCTAGACCCCCAAAAGTATATGCTATATTAATATTTGATATGGTAAACTGAAAACCTGCAACATCTGTGAAGGAGCTATATAATATTTCAACATTCATGTCACAATAATTTCCAAATTCTAATAAGGCTGTGCAGGAACTGCTATCTCCACCGCATTCACCACAATCATCTTCAACAGCATCTCCAAAACAATCTCCATTACAATCTTTGTCTGCATTGTTTCCTCCNCANACTCCNCAATCATCTACCACAGNACCACCGCCACATTCACCATCACAATCGATATCAACAGTACAGTTCCCATCACAGTCAAAATTCTCTTCTGGATATTGACATTCTCCATCTAATCCAAAGTTACAGGCTTCTGGATCATCACAAGTTGTTAATTCTAATGAAATACAATCTCCAATATTTCCATTTAGACTTACTCCATCTGGATCGGATAATATTAAATTAACAATACACGCATCTTCATTTTGAGCAACATACTCAATATTGGTTAAAACTCCACTACTTCCAGCTGGTATGAATCCACCTGTAAATGAAAAGCCAATAATTGTAGATAAAGAACCAGTAGATACNGTAAANCCAGCCTCTTCAGCTAAGCCACCTGAAGCTTCTCCAAGAAACACACCTGTGATATCCATTTGAAATCCTGCAACATCATATGGAGTATCCATTGTAATCTCAATGTGTTCTGGACCTACAGTACCAAATCCTACAAGAACCGATTCTATTTCTGATCCACTAGAATTATCATAGCCTGGAGTACCATTTACTTGGGAACTTGCTTGCCAATTAGAACCATGATTATTATCTTCACTAGGATTAATTAATTCAATAGATGGACCTTCAGCGTCACCAGCTGAAGGGTAAGTATCATGAGAATCTTGCCCATCATCATAAGATACATAATCAATATAATTATGATGCGCATCTAATAAATATAAAGTGTCGCCATCATTTAGCAGGGAACCCCCATGATGATCAATACATCCATCATAAGTATGTGAGTTTCTACACAATAATACATAATCTCTAGCGNCCAAAACATATTCATCAAATTGATAGTGTATGTTTGTAGATGCAAATGACCAATGTGAAATNTCTATNTCTTCATCNCTATTATTNTATAATTCTANAAANTCATAATCTGCATCTTCAAANCCTAAATGAAGCGAAGGATTATAATGAATTTCATTAATAACGATGTTTGAAAAACCAAAAGTTGATAATGTAAAAAATAATATTAATTGTACTAACCTACTCATAANTGACCTCTTTGTCTTTTANNTAATTTTTATAACANNNTAATTTAATANANAANTGNGCGATTTGCACGTTTTTTTNNANTNTAATTANCAAATTATTATTTTTTGTCGTCGAGGTGATNAAAATCACAAAATATTATTTTAANATTTATTATTATAATNTNGANCTTNANCAACTTTGTTTTTTAAANATGGAAGGAGTAATTATGAAGTNCCCAANTATNAATNTAAATGAAANAAATTATAATACTCTAAATTTTGAACCTTCAGATGATGATTTAAAAAAAATTGAAGAAGAAGTTGATAAGATATTAANTAAAGATCAAAATTAGATTAGTGACCCAGGAAGGATTCGAACCTTCGGCCAATGCCTTAAAAGGGCACTGCTCTACCAGCTGAGCTACTGGGTCTTAAACTAATTCTTTTTCTGTTAATTGAAACAACTAACGCGCCCTAAATTTAAAAATTAAAAAAAATAGAACAAACTTTTTCTAAATAAATAAGTATATTTTTTTATTTAATTAATTTCTTATATTTTCATCCGCTTTTTAAAATTATTTATTGGGGGCGACATGGCTTCGACGGATAAATTGTTAACTTTTAGTTGCATGTCGAGGGACTCTAGTAACCTCGCAAATCATCTAGGGAAAACTAATAAGTGCCGATTACGGTTACGCAGCTGCTGCTTAATTAGTCAGTAGCCATCTCTTTTAGTTTTTGTGTGTGAAACTATTTTAGAGGTGTCATCTTTAACACACTCGTCTAGCAATTTTTCTGCTGTTACTAGATTAAATCATCTATTTCGGTAGATACGCAGAATCGTCTAAATAAGTTTGTTTGTTTATAAAATTTAGATTAAAACCTAAAATAAACTAAACATGTAGACGCTATTAGAAAGCTTTATTCGGACGTGGGTTCGATTCCCACCGCCTCCACAAAATAATTTTTTATTTAATTAGTTACAATTTGTAATGTAATTGAACTATCTGTTTTTGTAAATTCACAAAATGTCCGTAATTGAAATAAAGAGGAAATATGCATGAAAAATCTTTTTAGAAATATATGTTTAATTNTNTTTACTTTAAATATTGTTGTAACACAAGTAAGTATNAAAACAANNCCAAAATCTATTAGTTTAAATCTAAGTAATNANATACCAAATATCACATTACCTGAACTTGATCATGATNTGTTANTATTAGAAGATTTAGAAGAAATGGANAAAAATATGCCNTACAGNTTTGGTAGNCCTNTAGATGTTAATCTAAATCTAGATAATTCAGGNANNTGGGAAGAAGTNNATNANGGAAGAATTTGGAGATTNTCTATAACAAGCAAGCATGCTTATTCTATAAATTTATTATATGATAAATTTATAATTCCAAAAGGTGCTGAATTGCATGTTTATGATAAAGAAAAATCCACAATACTTGGTGCATTCACAGATATAAATAATAAATCTTATGAAACTTTTTCAACAGCACCAACAAAAGGCGATGTCACTATAATCGAATATTTTGAACCTCATAATGTAGAGTTTAATGGGGTTATTCAAATTGGAAGAGTTGTACATGCATACAAAGATGTTTTCTATCCGAATGAATCAAGAGATTATGGAGATTCTGGTTCATGTAACAATAATGTAAATTGCCCTGAGTTTGTTGATTGGGAAGCAGAAATTCGCTCAGTAGCGATGATTCTAAGTGGTGGAGGATTTAGACTTTGTACAGGCTCACTTGTTAATAATGTGAGACAAGACTTNACACCATATTTCTTAACAGCAAATCACTGTTTAGGNGGTGAGTCTAATTGGATATTCATGTTTAATTATGAAAGTCCTGGATGTAATAATCAAAATGGTCCAACATATATGACAGTTCAAGGTTCAACCTTACTAGATAATTCATCTAGTTCAGATTATGCTATTCTTAGATTAGAGGAGGAAATTCCAGATACTTATGAAGTACATTTTGCAGGATGGGATGCCTCTGGAAGCACACCATCAACNCCTGTAGGTATTCATCATCCAAGNGGAGANATTAAAAAAATATCATTTGATTATAATAATGCTTCAAATGCAGGTAATTACTGGGATGTAAATAATTGGGAAGATGGTACAACCGAACCAGGGTCATCTGGATCTCCACTGTTTGATGGAAATACGCATAGAATAGTTGGACAACTTTATGGAGGAACCGCATCATGTACATCAATTACTTACGATACTTACGGTAAAGTTAGCTCCTCATGGAATCTAGGTTTGAAAAATTATTTAGATCCTGACAATACTGGCATAACTGTATTAGATGGTATGGATGCAATTGATTTACCAGATCCTGAACTTGCGTATGATACAGAAGAACTATTCTTTGATATGAATTTCAATGAAACTCAAACAGATATAGTTAATATATCAAATGTTGGAGAACCTGATTCAGAGTTAAACTATACAATAAATTCATCACCATTTAATGTGGCTGGCGATGGTCCNGATGATGGAAATTATTTTTGGACAAACTCAGATATTGATAGCAATACTGAATATGAATGGATTGATATAAGTGATATTGGAAACATCTATACATTCCCTACTAATGATCAAGCAGGAGAAGTACTTACTCTAGACTTTAATTTTCCATTTTATGTTGATGATTTTTCTAATAATTCTTACAATGAATTGTTCATTAACCCTAANGGATGGGTTGGTTTTGATAATGATGTAGCAGCTTGGGATAACACAGGTATTCCAACAAATCAAATCAGTGGTGCAGCTATTTTTGGCCTATGGGATGATTTAAATCCAGTAAATGAAAACTGTAATCAATATTGTTCNGGCAATGTTTATTATCATTCAAATTCTGAACGTTTTGTGATTTGGTTTAATGAGGTTGCTCATTGGTGGACCTATTTTGAAAATACCTTTTATGATTTTCAAATTGTTATTTATCCAACCGGAAAAGTAGACATAAACTATAGGAATATTGATGGCAATTATGATGCTTCAGTAGGAATTCAGAAAAATTCAAATGTTGGATCCCAAGTTATTTTTGGCGCAGATGGCTTATCTAATAATTTCAATGTAACNTTTGAATCAGCNCCAGAATGGTTAACTACCAATCCAAATCAAGGTACATTATTAGANAATCAAAATCAAACAATCACAATTACAAGTGAAAGTGATGATATTGATGGAACTTATAGTGCTTTTATAAATATTACATCAAATGGTGGTAGTGTCTCNATACCAGTGATAATGGATGTTAATGGTAGTTTACTTGGTGATACAAATGGTGACACAAATATTAANGTTTTAGATGTTATCATAATGGTTAATATGATACTTGGAGAAGCAGAAATAAATTTAAATACAGCAGATATGAATAGTGATGGGTNAGTTAATGTGTCTGATGTTGTTTTGTTAATCAATTCAATTTTAGGTTAATTCAATGCTTAGATATGTTATCATACTTTTATTTCTTGTAAAGATTGATGCACAACTTGTTCATCCAGTTTCTGAATCAACTCTTTATCAAACCCATGTTAAATTTGAATGGTTAGAAAATCCTCAAGCTAATCATTATGAAATATATATTTCTAATTCTAGTGATATTGTCAATGAATGTATCATTTGTGGAGATCAAGTTAATTCAAACTCATTAATCTTTATTGAAAAAGATAATTTAGATTGGAATAATACTTATTTTTGGCAAATAAATTACTTAAATATTAATGGNGAAATTTTAGGCTTCCATTCTGATACCTTTTCAATAGGACCATCACTATCAAATACAACAACTACATCATATGAACTTAACTCACAAGATGGTTTAACTATTTTTGGTTCATTTTTTGATTATTATTCTGCAGTAATTGATGAAAATGGAAGAGAAATTTGGAATTCTAGTGATAAAAATTTGATTTTTTATAATACAGATAAATACGGAAGATTTTTCGGTGCTGAGTTTATAGGCAATAATGAAGAAAATAATTATCCAGGAATAAAATTTAATTTTGAAGATGGCATTTTATGGCAAGAGCCTGGTGATAATTTCATTCATCATGATATATTTCAATTACCAAATGGAAATTACATTGGCTTAGGCACATCTTATGGGGAAGGGCCCATTCCAATAGGTCCATGGACACCATTATTTCAGGGTTTAGGTTTTGAGGCTGATGGAGAAACAATTGAATTTGATTGGATGGGTGATAAAATTATTGAATGGGATGCTGAAACAAAAGAAGAAGTATGGACCTGGAATGTTTTTGATCATTTTAATATGTTAGATTATGATACCTATGGTGGAATATGGTATGAAGCATACAATACAAATAGATTTGATTGGACTCATGCAAATGCCATATGGTTTGATGAAGAAGATAGTGCTATATATCTATCATCAAGACATTTAAATAGAATAACAAAAATAAATTATCCAAGCGGTGATGTAATCTGGAACTTAGGATATGAATTAGGTTCAGGAGATATTGATTGTGGTCAAGATTTAGGGTTTAGTTTTCAACACAGTATTCAAAAGTTGGAGAATGGAAATATTCTAACGTTTGATAATGGTAACCTTAGTGAGATATTTTTAAACCAGGACAATAAAACATCACGCTCAATCGAAATAGATATTACTGAAACAGAAAATGGTTGTGAAGCACTACTAGCTTGGGAATATATTTTACCAGAAAATTTATATGGCTATCTATCAGGTAACACACAAAAACTTGACAATGGCAATTATCTATCAACTACAATTGGAAGTGGCGGAACCAGCCTTGAAGTCAATCAAAATGGAGATCAGATATGGGAAGCAAATTATAATCTACAGATTCCAGACGGATTGGTTTACAGGGCTATGAGAATACCTGGAATTTTTCCTATTGCTTACAGTGTTACATTCCCTCAAATGAATGATGCTCTGTATGATATTAATTTAAATGATGAATTTTTTAATGTAAGTCTCTTAAATAATGGTGATTATAAGCAAACTTATAGTGTGGAATTAAATATTGTTAATGATGATAGTTTAGGTAACTATGAAACAGAGCTGATTGTAACGCCAATTCATCATCCTGAAAATTCTAAAATATATAATATCAGTTTATCTACAAATAATCAGATTGATAACAATATTACTGAGGTTACATTAAATCCAAATCAAAATATAATTTTAACATTTGGNAGTAATATTTTAGANAATCAAAANATTATTAATGAGGATTTTAAATTAAGTACTCCTTATCCAAACCCCTTCAATCCTAATGTATATTTTAATATAGAAATGTTACATAGCCAGAATGTGAATATTATTATTTATGATATTTATGGGAAAAAAATTGAAACTATTTTTAATGGCATATTAAATAATGGTTTACATAATTTTGAATGGGAAGCAAATAATTACTCTGCAGGTATATATATTATAGAATGTAAAACTAAAACAGCTGTATCAACAGAAAAAGTTTATCTTATAAAATAAAGGATACTATAAATGAAGACTTTTATATATTTATTAATNTTTAACTTTATTATGAGCATCGATTACAATACTCAAATTCAGCCTATTTTTGATGCAAACTGNACAAGTTGTCATATTGGAAATTTTGCTTCNGGNNATCTACAATTAGATACTTATGAAAATTTAATGAATGGCNCAGANGGNGAGATGGTTATTNTNCCTGGNGATCATCAAAATAGCATCTTATGGCAAGTTATTGATTCNGGAGAAATGCCAGGTTACCCAAATGATGNCTTAGATCAATCATTAATTAATATGATTGCAACATGGATAGATGAAGGTGCTTTGAATTCTGTTAATTGTGATGATGGTTTTACNTACTATCAAGATATAGAAACTTTATATCCTAATGTTACAATTCAAGATGATGGNACATGTTTTAAAAACTCTGATTTACAAACACTAANTGACATTATTGAAATAAATGATTTTGACAATTCCATGAATGCTTTTGAGCTAGGAACNCAAACATGGAATGATGGCAGACTAAGNTTTTTAGTTGCTGGATATTATTTTAGTGGNGTTGAAACACCAATACATACGTTACCTGAGAGTATTGGAAATCTAGATGATTTAAGAAAACTATATTTGGAAGAAAATAATATTACTATTTTACCAGATAGNTTTTCTAATCTAACTGCATTAGTACAATTATATATTTCTTTTAATCAATTAACAGAACTACCTGAAAATTTTGGAAANCTTGANAATTTATATATTTTAGATTTAGGATATAATAGTATTAACAATTTGCCTGATTCATTTTTAGATTTAAGTAGCTTNACTTATTTATGGTTATTTAATAATGAGTTGTCTAGCTTACCTGAAAATTTTTGTTCACTAGATTTAAATTGGAGTGATGATGATTATTTTGGATATCCATACTTTGCAATTGGAGGAAATATGCTATGTGAANATNTACCTGATTGTGTTGAAANCAGTGANCATTTTGAAATAAGTTTAGATACATATTATTACAGCGTTCAAATCACAGAAGAGCAAGATTGTAGCTGGTTAAACAATAGTATNGAAATTGGAAATNTGGAGTTTGGNATTGAAAAAGTATATCCAAATCCNTTTAATCCTTCAACTAATATTGATTTCTATGTNAATCAATCTGATGATATTTGGNTCTCAGTATATGATATTAAAGGTAATTTAATTTCTGAATTGATTGATAAACAAAGAATGAATTCAGGATTACACACTGTAAAATGGAATGGCGAAAATTTTCCTTCAGGTATTTATTTTGTGAAAATTTCAAATAGNATGAAATCAAAAAGTCAAAAAATTATTTTACAAAAATAAATTAATATTTTAAAATAGTAGATGCTACTGATAAACCTGCCCCTGTGCCAATCATCATTATAGTATCGCCTCTTTTGATTCTNTTTTCTTCAATAGCTATAGATAAAGCTAATGGTATAGAAGCAGAAACACAGTTACCATATTGAGAAATGATATTCATTACAGAACTTTCAGAAAAACCTCCAAACTTAGAATATGCTTTAACTGCTGATTCGGATGCTTGATGTGGAATAACAAAATCTATATCTTTAATTTTTAAATTATTTTCTTTTAAAATTTTTCTAATCATAAAATACACTTTTTTCCTAGCAAGCTTATATACTTGAGGACCAGACATTGTAAAGTAATGATCTTTNTCAATTGTTTTAGGATTGTCTGGNTGTCTAAATGTACCACCACCTTTTACCTGTGTTAACTCTGCCCCTTCAGACCAAGTTTCCATTTTATAATCAATCATTAANCTATCANTAGCTGGTTCTAATACTATTGCAGCAGCAGCATCTCCCAGTAATGCAGCACTTTCTGGTTCATTAAAATTTCTACCAATTGTTCCTCTATCAGAAGATACAATTAATATTTTAGTATATTGTTTAGATTCGATTAGACCTGATGCTATATGTAAAGCTGAAAGAAAAGATAAGCANGTTGAATGAATTGAAAATGAAGGGACACCTTTAAACCCTAATTCTTTTTGGATAAATACGGATGTATCTGGTATAGTTTGNTTTGGAACTCCTGAAGCATTTATAATTAAATCTGGAATTACTGAATCTTTTAAAGCCTGCTTTGCAGCTAGAGCACCCATCATATCTACATCAATATCTGATACTCTTCTTTCTAAAACACCAGTCTTAGAAATAATCCAATCTTTACTTTTATTAATTTTTTTTGATATATCTTCAGCTGTTTCTACAGTTGAGGGTAAATAATATCCGCTACCTGTGATTTTAACATTCATAACTTAAAAGAAATACTTTAGTTGTGCTCTGATGTGGGAAAAATCTTCCATACCATTAAATGGGTATAATAAACTCTCATTAATTGTTTCTGTNTCTGGATTGTCAGGNTACTTNTCTTTATTTCCAATACCTTTATAATATAAAATNGATATATTTAAATCATCTATTATATCATAACTATATTTTAACTGAAAAAGTTTTCCTTCATTTTTTAAATCAATCAAACTAACAANCTGCAATTCCATTAATTCATCATTAAATGTTTTATCCAAATTAAATACTAGAGCTCTTTCTGCTAAAGTAGCTAATGGGGAACCCAGCCCAGGATAAAAGAAATCTTTTCCATCTAAATATATTTCGAAGTTGGTCAATTCTATATCAATAATATTTCCATTAACTTTTTCTTTTTCATATCCAAAAATTTGTGTTGTAAAATTGATGTCAAGTGGTAATCCNTATTCTAATTGAAAACAGTATTGATAATATTCTGCAGAAATATTNAAATAACTTGTTGCTGCTAATGTTTCAAAATCTAAAAATTCACTAATTGGATCTTTCCCAGAATATAGTCTATTTTCTATTGATTGATTGCCAGAACTTGTTTTGAAATATGCAATATCTGCCCTTAAAGTTAAATTNTCTATAAATGATACATTAGATAACGCAATCATATCAGTTTGTCTAAATGAAAACACTGTATCTGTTACGGAATTAATATCAAAATCATCTAAAAAAACATTAGCGCCATATAGATTATAATTTCTATCAAAACCTGAAAAATAAGAAAACGTCCAATCCATATTATTGAATGATTTTTGAATATAAGCTCCTATTTCAGGTTTTTTATAACTGTCCAAAAATTGATAATTTTGGACTNATGCTGGTAAAGTAATGGGAAAATCAGGGTCGTTTAAGGGTATATTATTTGATGTATGATTAGGCATCACTAATAATTGCAACTTATAACTTTCCTTAAAGTATAAATCAAACAAAAAAGACATTTTTCCAATTTTAGTTTCATCTGAATCAGTAAACAAATAGTAATAATCAGTAGGATTCAAAAAATCTAATGGGCTGTTAGCATCAACTGCTCCCCATGTATGCAGTTGTCTACCAATTCTTATCTCAGAGATTGAATTTTCAACTGTAAAATATAATTCCCTAAATCCTGAACTATAATCAACATTTTGTATTGAAATTAAATCATACATCATGCTTGATAAAGAATTTTTACTATTAAAATTATTAATTTTGTGTTCTATACCCCAATTAGCATGAATAGAAATATTGTTTTCAGATGTTAAGTCTGATATTGTTAAATCATAACTTAACAATCTAAATGGAAGCTTGATTAATGACTTATTTGATAACTTATTAATAGCATAAATATTAGAATATCCTGTACCATCAAATTGATAACTGAAAATTATTGAAAATGAAATGATTAATAAAAAATTATTTAGAACTGTTTTCAATTGCATGCCTCAATTCATTGATTATCTCTGTTCCTGCTTTGTTCCAAGCTGAGTTAAGTGAAAAACTTGGAAAATCTCCTCTTAATTCTCCATTCCAACTATATGATACTTTTGTTGAATTATCACTTATATACTTTAATGCCCATTCTCCACCTGCATTTATTAATCTAACAACATTATCATATTCTGGTACTTCTGGATGCACTTCAGCTATCCATTNATAATACACATCTTTATTATCAGTTAATCTGCTATATTTAACTAAATAATCTCGATCACTTAAAAAAAATGGATAATCTACTCTTAAGTATACTACGTTTGTATCTACTAAATCAGAATCAATCATTCTACTAAAAGTATTGCTNTATGTATCAAATTTTCCAATAAACTGCTCTATTTCATTAATAGAATATGGAAAAATATCCGTCGCTCTACACCACGGAAAATTTTCATATTCCACATAGCCAACCCATGGCTCTTTTTCATTTAATATTTTCCAGCCTTCAATGTCTTGAGGAGGTATTTTTACTTTAGGCAAAATGAAAGTAAACAATATAAGAATTATTATTTTATACATTGTTTTTTTCTTCATTTAAAAATGATTTATAAATGAAATCACAATCATTAATAATTTGTTGTTCAGTAAGCCCAAATTTATCTAAATCATATTTGTGTTTACTTTTAAAACTTCTTTGTTTTTCGGAAGTGATTTTGATATCATTAATTAAATTCTGTGTTGGTTCAATCTCAATGAAATTCATTATATCTTTCATAAGTCCATCAAAATCATTCATCATTCTATCAAAATGAACAATCATAACTTTATCTTTATCAATTTTCCCGCTTTTCCAATCTTCATGAAATCGTTTTATTAATTCAATTAATGCGCTGTATAGTCTTTTTATATATCTATCTCTTTTTGATTTATCTAAAGACCAAAAACCAAATTTCTTATCNAGTACTCCAGTTACCAAACTCAAACCAGATGGAATCACACTCAATGGATCACGAACCATATACAAAATTTTAGCATTAGGAAATCTATTTAAAAATTTAGGCATGTTTGCACTAACAGAAAAAAGTTTTCCTATAATTTGTTTTTCATTATTAGAAACCAAAACTCTAAGCCACATTGATTCCAGCCAATTAAAATCTCTTTTTGAAGTATCTCTTTTTTTTGGGTCTACCCAATCAAATAAGTTATTTTTATTCCATGATAATAAAAAGCCATATAAAAAAAATCCATCCAAATACCTGAATAAGATGGATGCATCATCAGTCTCAACAGATTGTAAACTTGTTTTATGAGCATCTGTTGAATGATGTCTAGTAGGACTGATTTTTTCTAAAAAAGGCAAAAAAGGTCTAAGTATTTTTTGTATTACAACAGAAGGATATAACATTTGCCACAATTGAGATCCAGTTCCAAGCTTGTGAGAAGTAAGATAATGGTGTAGAAATGTTGTTCCTGATCTTGGGTTACCAACTATGACTATAGGATTATTAATTTTTCCATTTCTAATCTTTGAATAAAAAAATATATCAAAAATAGAACCAAAAAATACTGTTAATCTTAAAATAATTAATAAAAAACCAGTTATTAGTGGAGAAATCCATTGCCCAAATGTTTTGCCAATAATAGTGTATACTGTAAATAATCTTTTATATATAGAAATTTTAATCATCTTCTAAATTACATTATTTTAAAAAAAGTAATACTATCTTTTTTGTAACATACTATTACACTAATTTATAACCATGTTTAAAGAATAATATGATAAATTTCAATTNTAAAGAAATNGGAATCCAAAAATGAAAATTTTANTTATANCATTAACATTTATTTTTAATTATTATTTTTCACAAGAGGTTTTTGAAGGCTATACAATATTTACTCCACAACAAGGAAATCCAAATAGTGGAGCTGAAACTCTTCTTCTAAATAATGAGCAACAAACAGTACATTCTTGGACACACGAAAGAGGTCCCGCAAGTATGCCATATTTACTTCAAGGTGAAGAACCAGGATTAGAAAACTGTATTTTAGTATATCCTTACAGAGTCCCAAACCCAACAATGGATTCAGGAGGTGTTGGTGGAGGTGTCCAGTTTGTAGATTGGAATAGTAACATTTTATGGGATTTTGAATTATCTAATGAACAATATCAACATCATCATGATGTTGAGCCTGTACCTGATGGTAATGGTGGGCATAATATTTTAATGGTTGCATGGGAAGCTTTTACAGTAGAAGAAGCATATGCAATGGGAAGAACACCTGGTTCAATTGATAACCCATTAAATCAAATGTGGTCNACTGCNATATTAGAAGTNGAACCTTATACTGATAGAATCGTATGGGAATGGCATTTATGGGANCATATGGTTCAAGAGAGATCNTCTGATTACGGAGCAACATTTGGTAATGTTGAAGATCATCCAGAGTTAATGAATATTAATGAGGGAAATGTTGGTAGTGGAAATGGTCCAGGTGGATCTAATGCAGATTGGATTCATATTAACGCAATTGATTATAATGAAACCTTAGATCAAATTGCAATTTCATCTAGATTTATGAGTGAAATATATGTTATTGATCACAGTACCACTACAGAAGAAGCTGCATCTCATGAAGGTGGTAATTCTGGAAAAGGTGGTGATTTTTTATATAGATGGGGAAATCCTCAAATTTATAATAGAGGATCCAATGCAGACCAAATCTTAGATGACCAACATAGTGTAAACTGGATACCAGATGGTTATCCTGGTGAAGGTAATTTAATTGTTTTTAATAATAGACATAATGGCAATCAATCAGCTGGCCTGGAATTTGAGCCGCCTCTTATGAATGATGGTAATTACTTTATAACTGAGACTAATTCATATGGTCCTGAAGAACCAACATGGGTATATCATCCTGGACCAGGNTGGCATTCTAATGTACAGAGTGGTGCTTTTAGATTACCAAATGGTAATACACTTCTAACTGTAGCAGATGATGCAGAGATTTATGAAGTAACCTATGAAGGAGAAGTAGTATGGGAATATAATTATCCTTCTGCTAATTCAATGATTGCAAGAGCTCAAAAATATGCTATTGATGCATTTGATTATCAACCAATATTAGGTGATATTAATGGCGATGAAATTTTAAATGTATTAGATGTAATTTTAGTGGTTAATATGATTTTAGGAATATTAGAAATTGATTTAAACGGTGATATGAATAATGATAACGGAATTAATGTTTTAGATGTTGTATTACTTGTAAACGAAATTCTTAATTAGAAGAGAGCTTTTCTTTAATTTTATTCCATAATAAATCTAATTCAGATAAACTGTGATCATTGAAATTTAATTTTTTACTCACCATATATTTTTCAAGCAACTGAAATCGATAAATAAATTTATTAGTTGATTTACTTAATGATGATTCTGGATCACAATCGATGTGCCTGCTAAGGTTGACAATAGAAAAAAGAACATCTCCTAATTCATCTTCAATTTTATTTCTTTGATTACTTTTTAAAGCATCTTTAAGTTCATCAAGCTCTTCATATATTTTGTCAAAAACATTATCTAAATTATCCCAATCAAAACCAACTCCAGCTGCTTTTTCTTGAATTCTTCTAGCTTTAGTTAATGAAGGTAATGCTTTAGGAACACCTTCTAAAACACTGTTTCGGTTTTTTTCAATTTTTTTAGCAGTTTCCCACTTTCCTGGCTTCCAATTTTCATCATTTGGATTTAAAAATATATGAGGTTTCCTATTAATTAGTTTTTGATTTATATTGAAGATTGTATCATAAATATTAAAATGTTTTTTTTCATCAGCTAACTCTGCTTGAAAAATAATATGTAAAAGTAAATCGCCTAATTCTTCTTTTAATAATTCAAAATCCTTATTTTCAATTGCTTCAATAACTTCATAGGTTTCTTCTAGTAAGTAAGGAATGAGCGTTTCATGCGTTTGCTCTTTATTCCAACTGCAGCCATCTGGATCTCTCAATTTTTTCAGTGTTTTAATTAAATCTTCAAGTCTTGTTTTCATTTCTTATAACTTTAATTTTACCAATACGGTTTTTAGAAATGCTCTTAACAGTAAAAACATTTGAATTGAATGTAACAGAATCATTCTTTTGAGGTATTTCTTGTAATTGGTTTAAAATAAAACCTCCTAATGTATCATAATCTCTATCATCAGGAAATGTAATATCAATTGCTTCCTCTAAATCATAAATAGAAATTTTAGCATCTACCATATATGTAGCATCTTCTATTTTATTTATTAAATTCTGCTCAATATCATATGGATCTCTTATTTCTCCTAAAACTTCTTCAACAATATCTTCTACAGTAATTAATCCTTCCGTNCCNCCCCATTCATCAACAACAATAGCAATACTTGTTTTTTTATTTCTAAAATCATTTANCAGTTCATCAATGGGTTTGTTTTCAGGNACAAAAAATGGAGGTTTAGCAATTGAAGATAAACTTATGTTAGGTCTAGAGCCTGTTAAATATGGAACCAAATCTTTTGCATGCAAGATNCCAGTNATNTTATCNATATTATTATTGNAAATAGGAATNTTAGAAAATTGCTCTTTACTNATTAAATCCATNGCNGCATCTAAACTNTCNNTTTCNCTTATTCCAATTATATCTACNCGAGGTATTAAAATTTCACCTGCNACTTTATCATTAAAATCNATAATTGATTGNATCATTTCAGATTCTTCNTCTTCCAACATACCCTCTTCTTCACTTAATTCAGCTAAAATTTTTAANTCCTCTTCTGAATCAAATATTTTTTCATCTTGNACACCNATTAATGAATTAAANATNATTGTAATTTTATGAAATAAAAAAATGACTGGCTTAAAAAGTGTAAANATAATCTTTAAAGGAAAATATGCAAACTGTGCTACTTTCATTGAATTACGCATTGCAAAAACTTTTGGAACAACCTCTCCAAAAATTAATAAGATTAAAGATAAAAAGATTATATCAATTAATAGTAANAAGGTTTCTGATATCACAAATTCTTTTGTTAAATGATGAACAAAATATGCACCTAAAAAAGCAATACAAATATTAATTATTGTATTACCTGATAGAAGACCAATTAATAATCTTTTTGGTTGATTTACNAATTGAATAATCTCATTTGGTATTTTTTTATTATAATGCTTTAAATTTAAAAAAGCAGTCTCAGAACTTGAAAAGAATGCAGATAATAATAAAAGTAAAGCAAATAGTATAAGTATGTAAACGTACATAATTATAATATNACTTTAGTTTTATGTTTATTCAAATAATAATCTTCNAGCTTNCACATGTNNTCTTNTTCANTTNTNGTTTGATCATCATAACCACATAAATGCAAAAGACCATGTATAAAAATTCTTTTAAATTCATTTTCTAAACTTGTACTAAAAGTATTAGAATTATCTTCAATTCTATCCATGCTTATATAAATTTCACCTTCAATTGGTTTTCCTTTGTCTTCTAAATTAAATGTTATAATATCAGTAAAATGATCTTGATTAAAGTATTCTTTTTTTAAAGTNTTTAAATGTGTATCATCACTTATTATAAGATTTAAAGATTTGAATTTATGATTTTCTTTTTTTGAAATAGTAGTTATGATNNTATCAAGTACATCTTTTTTGAAATTATATTCCTTATCAATATTATTGATAATTTCGCATTCCATTTTANCTTAAAATTGCTTTTGATATAATCACTCTTTGAATTTCGCTGGTACCTTCACCAATTTCAAGAATTTTTGCATCTCTAAAGAAACGCTCAACATCATATTCTTTAATATACCCATAACCNCCATGAACTTGTATAGCTTCAGTGCATATTTTCATTGCAGTTTCACTAGCAAATAACTTAGCCATTGCTGCTTCTTTAATAACAGGTTGATTNTTATCTTTTAACCAAGCNGCATGGTATACTAAATGCTTTGCTGCTTCTATTGAAGTTGCCATATCTGAAAGTTTGAAGCTGATAGCTTGGAATTGATTAATTTGTTTTCCGAAAGCTTCACGCTCTTTTGAGTATTTTAAAG
Organism: Fidelibacterota bacterium; assembly: GCA_002701185.1. Taxonomy (GTDB): domain Bacteria; phylum Fidelibacterota; class Marinisomatia; order SCGC-AAA003-L08; family D37C17; genus TMED6. The sequence continues at coordinate 5,247 of NZRW01000039.1, read as the reverse complement.
CCAATTCATATGCACCCTGTGCAGTACCTAAAGATAATGCGCCTATAGTAATTCTACCACCAACTAGCGTATTTAAAAACTGTTTGAATCCTTTGGATGGAGAACCCAGAAGATTTGCTTTTGGTATTTCAAGGTTTTCAAAAAATACTGAACGAGTATCTGAACCACGCCAACCCATTTTCTTTTCTGGGCTNCCTACTGATAAACCAGGAGTGCCAGCTTCAACAATAAACGCACCTATTCCTTTATCTTCTCCATTTTCAATTAATTTTGCAGTTAGAATAATAATCCCAGCTACACCTGCACTAGTACAAAATGCTTTTTGTCCATTAATAATAAATTTATCACCATGTAATTCAGCTGTTGTTTGTGTATTTCCTGCATCAGAACCAGCATTAGGTTCGGTTAAACCAAAAGAGCCAATCATTTTTCCTGATGCCAGATCAGGTAGATATTTTTCTTTTTGTTCCTCTGTTCCAAAAACTGCTATTGGTGCCGTTCCCAAACTTGTATGTGCCATCATAGTGGCAGCAGTTGACGCACAAACTTTTCCAATCTCTTCAACAGCTATCACCAATGATAAAGTATCCATGTTGTTACCACCATATTTTGTATCCCATGGAATTCCCATTAAGCCTAACTCAGCCATTTTATCGATTGATTCCTGTGGAAATATTCCCTCTGAATCAATTTTTTGTGCTAGTGGTTTGATTTCATTTATTGCAAAATCTCTAACCATATTTCTAAGCATTAAATGCTCTTCGTTAAAATAAATCCAATTCATATTTTTACCATTTTAGTATTGCTGAGCCCCATGAAAATCCAGAACCAAAAGCTGCTAATACCAAAGTATCTCCTTTACATAATTTATCATTATTTATTGTTTCACACAATGCAATTGGAATAGATGCTGCTGTAGTATTACCATACTTATGGATATTTGATATAACCTGATGATCTTTAAGCCCAAGTTTTTTTTGTATCATTTTTGAAATTCGCACATTAGCTTGATGTGGAATTAATAAATCGATATCGTTCACATCAAGATTATTGTGTTTTAACCCTTCAATTATAACTTCAGGAAAACGTTTAACAGCATGCTTAAAAACTTCTCTTCCATTCATTTTAAGATAGTGTTTTTCTTGATCTATAATTTCTTGACTCAATTTTGGATTGGCCTTACTTGACGGCGCCTCAACCCATAACTCTTTAAGATATTTACCCTCACTGTGAAGATGAGTAGATAAAATACCCTCATCTTGTTGTGTTGCACTCAAAATTGTGGCAGCTGCTCCATCTGCAAAAATAACTGACGTATCTCTTCCTGTATTAGTTAAATTCATAGCAGTGGATTGAACTTCAGCTGTNACTACCAAAATATTTTTATAGGTTTTGTTTTTAATAAACTGATCAGCTATAGATATAGCATATATGAAACCTGAGCATGCATTTCTAATATCNAGAGCTCCAATTGTTGGAAAATTCATTTTTTCTTGGAGTATACATCCAGAACCAGGAATGTAATAATCAGGTGTAGAAGTGGCAAAAATGATAAAGTCAATATCATTAACAGTTAACTGCGCATTTTTTAATGCCATCTCAACAGCTGGTATAGAAATATCTGCAGGACCTTGTCCAGTATTAGCAAATCTCCTTTGCTTAATTCCAGTTCTTTCAGTTATCCATTCATCTGAAGTATCCATAAATTGTGTAAAATATTCATTATCAATAATATTTTCAGGAGCATAGTACCCCATTCCAACAATATGAGAATTTATTTTATTTTCATTCACTGTAAATTATATCCTTTAAAACTAACTGAGTGGCAACCTGTCCATTCCAATGATTTTTATCAATTGTATAAACAATATCAATTTTCTTTCCACTTAAAAGTTTTTCATAATGTTCTAACATCCTAAAACCAATGACATCAAGCTCTAAATCATTATTATAAACTTTAAATTTTAATGTTTCTCTATCTTTTCCAAGTAGCCTTACATCATTTATACCTTCTAAATTTTTTGTAACAAATACTGGTTTTGGATTACCTGGGCCAAACGGCTCTAAATAGTTTAAAAAATTAAGAAATCTATTGTTAATTTCGGATAGATTTAACTCATAATCAATCAATATTGAAGGTGTTAAACTTTTAGTAATAGTTTTAATAGCATGCTCATTTATTGCCTTATTGAAAGCTGTAATATTTTCCTCTTTAATGCTTAGCCCTGCTGCCATAGGATGTCCACCAAAGTTATCTAATAAATCAGAACACTGATTGAGCGCTTCTACAATATCGTAATCAGCTATACTTCTACAAGAACCTTTGTAAATACCATTTTCTTCTGACATAATTATTGTTGGTCTATTATATAACTCCTTAATTCTTGAAGCAACAATCCCAACTATACCAAAATGCCAATCTTTACTATACAAAACAATGACTTTAGTTTGTTCTATATCAATATTTGAATTAATCATTTGAACTGCTTGATTTTCATGTTGAACTGTAATTTCTTTTCGTTTATTATTTTCATTTTCTAAATCCATAGCAATTTCATTTGCTAATTGAGGATTTTTAGTAGTAAANAATTTAACTGCTCTTGAAGCATCTCCAAGTCGACCTGCTGCGTTTATTTTAGGTATGAACCAGAAAGAGAGTTTACCAACTGTTAAACCCGGATTGTTAAGATTGGAAACATTAAGTAACGATTTAATACCTTTATTGTTACCTTCTTTTATAAGTTTCATCCCCTCTTTGATAATAATTCTGTTTTCATCTAAAACTGGCATCACATCTGCAGTAGTTGCAATCGCAACTAAATCTAATAATTGATAAATATTATATTCATTATTATTTAATCTATTATTTATACCTAAGCATAACTTGAATGCAACTCCTGCTCCACATAGCCCTTTAAAAGGATAATTGCATTCATGCTGATTAGGATTTAAAATAGCATGTGCATTTGGTAAAACTTCTTTTTGTTTATGATGATCAGTAATAATAAAATCAATATCATTTTCATTTGCATAGTCAATTTGTTCTATTGCTGTTATACCACAATCACAACTAATGATGAGATTAGCACCAATCTTAATTCCATAATCAATGGCAGTTTTTGAAATTCCATAACCCTCTTTTTGTCTATGCGGTATATAAAAATAACTTTTTATGCCAATAGACTGAAAATATAAATGCAGCACTGAAGCTGCAGTAGTTCCATCTGTATCATAATCTCCAATAATTAAAATAATTTGATTTGAATTTTTTGCAGACAAAACTCTTTCTACAGCTTTTTCCATATCTTTCATCAATAATGGACTATGCATATTTTTTAAATCACTATAAAAAAAAGTGCGAGATATTTTTTTTGAATTAATTTTCTTTATTGACATGATTGTTGCAATGCTTTCAGGTAAATCAAATTCTTTTGATATTTTATCAATATCAGTGCGATCAGTTTGTTTATATTTCCAAATGAATTGTGTCATATCTAATGTTTGAATAGGTCAGTCTATAAGCCGAATTCTGTATTCATAATGAATGATGGTTATTTATCTTGGTTTGATCTCACAATCAAACTAACTAGCGATCTACCCGCTCTTATGTGTTAGGACTTCACAAAGCTACTTGATCTTGCTCAAAGTGGGGTTTACCAGCTCTAACTATTACTAATTAGACTGGTGGTCTCTTACACCACCGTTTCACCCTTACCTATTTAAAGGCGGTTTACTTTCTGTTGCACTGTCCATCCCTTTACAGGGTCCTCCCTCATCAAGAGGCACTTTGTCCTATTGAGTCCGGACTTTCCTCTCAACTTTAATNTAAAATTGAGCAACCATCCAACTGACCTATTTATTCTTCTTCAGTTTTATGATATAAAAATACAGAACATGAAGGACAAGTAATAAGCTTTTTATCATGTTCAATTTCAACAAGCATTTGGGCTGGAAGTTGTGTATAGCAATTGCTACAGGAATTTCTTAATACTCTAGCCATTCCTTGGCCGTATTTATTAAAAAGTTTATTATATTGACCTAAATAACGATCATCAACTTTNTTTGTATATTGATCTATATTTTTTACTAATAACTGCTCTTCTTTGTCTGTATGAGCCATTTCAGTTGAAAGAATTTCTTGATTTTTGCTGATTTCTGATGATAACTGATCTATTGATTCTTGATTATTTTTAATTTCTTCTTCTAGGGATTCAATCTTTACATTTGCATCNGAAACTTCATTGTTAAGATTTGTAATAAGCTCTTTAATTTGNTCTGTTTCTAAAATTAAAGCTTCATATTCTTTAGTATTAGTAACATTAAACAATTGGTCATTATATTTTTTGAGTTTATCATTACTATCAGTTAGGGTATTTTGATTAGAGCTTAATGAACTATTTAAATTTACTAGCTCTTCATTATTTTGACTTTGTCTTTGATTGATATCATCTAATTCTATTTTTAATTTATTTAAAACTTCTGGNAGGTTTCCTTTTAATTCATGAATTTCCTTTAGTCTTTCATTTGTTTCATGTAATTGAATAAGATTATTTAGTTCTGACATAAGTCTCCTTGAAGTGATAAAATATATTATAAGTTGGCGAGTTTAATGTTTTATTAATATATTCGGTCAATTTATGTTAATCTGTTTTAATGAATAATTATTAAATTATAGTAATTCTCTCATTGTAATTTATTCACATTAANTTAATTATTCAAAATAATAATAAGGAGCGTCATGGTATTAGATGAAATTAAAGAACAATTGAAAGCATCTATGAAAAAAGGTGACAAGAAAAATGTTCTAGCAATAAGAAATATTCTTGAAAAAATAAAAAATGTNCAAGTAGATTCAAAAGAAGANCTAAAAGAAAATCAAATANTAAAAATTATTGCTAAACANGCAAAACAACTNAGAGANTCAATTGTNCAATTTNAAAATGGAAATAGATTAGANTTAGCAGNAAAAGAACAAGAAGAATTAAAAATAGCTGAGCAATTTTTACCTGCACAACTTAGCGANNACGAAATAAAAGANATTGTAATCAATGTAATAAAAGATTTAAATGCTACNCAAATGTCNGATATGGGCAAAGTAATGAAAGCTGTAATTGANCAAACAAAAGGTAATGCTGATGGAAAACTNATTAGNACTTTNGTCAGGGAGTCCTTAATCTAAATGATAGATATTTTAANTTTAANCATAATATTTTACACAGGAATGATAGGATATAAGACAAGTGGACT
>NZRW01000038.1 GCA_002701185.1 Fidelibacterota bacterium | reverse complement strand
CGGCAGCTAAAAAGGTATTCTTTAAATCTAAAAAAGCTGGTGAAGATGATATAACTAAAGTAGATAAGATGCTTGCTGAAATTAAAGGTATGGATGGTTTTACAGCTGATTTAGAACAGAAATTAACTGCATTAAAACCTGAGCCAGTTGCAGCAGCTCCAGCGGCAGCAGCTTCACAGCCTGCAGAAACTGCTGAAACACCTATTCAGGTTGGTTTATTTGATATCAAAATACTAAATGATATTGAAGATATCAAAACACGTGCTAGTTTGAAGAAGATTTATATGGGTGCAAAAAAAGCTTCTAAAAATACTCCGGATGTAGTTCCTGAAATGATTAGCGAATTAGAATCTCAAGGTTTATTAACTGATGATGTTAAAAATTTATTAGAGGGTACACTTAAGTAATGGGTGAGCTAATTTTTTTAGGATTAATTACGATTATAGCTACTTCAGCAATATGGGTTGTTGTTTCTCCNAATTTAGTGCATTCAGCGGTATCTTTGTTGTTTACATTATTTGGTATTGCTGGCCTATACGTTTTTTTATTTGCTGACTTTTTAGCAGCAACTCAAGTGGTTATATATGTNGGTGGTATTTTAGTTTTAATAATTTTTGGTGTTATGTTAACTAACAAAATTGATAAACCTGTAATTGAATCGGTTAGTTCAAATAAAATTATAGGCGTATTAATATCAAGTTTTATTTTTACAATTTTATCTATAATTGTCATTCAAACAAAGTGGCCAGTTATTGAAAATTCTTCGCCAGGCCCATCAACTGTTGAATTGATTGGAAAGNTGATTCTTGGAAAATATTTATTACCATTTGAATTAGTTTCAATTTTATTATTAGCAGCTTTAGTTGGTGCAGCATTGCTGGCTAGAAAAAAATCAATTATNGAAGATAGTGTAGNTATTGATAAAGTTGATGAAAGTGAAAATANTGANAATGATNNAGAAAAAGTTGATAATACTGATGAAAATAAAATAGAAGATGAGGAAAAAATAGATGGATAATCTTCAAATATATTTACTTTTATCAAGCTTATTATTCTCATTAGGTATTTATGCAGTTATTTCTAGACAAAATGCTGTAGCTATTTTNATGGGTATTGAATTGATACTCAATTCAGCTAATATAAATTTCATTGCATTTAATAGGTTTACATCATCTCTTTCTCATCTTGATGGACATATTTTTACAATGTTTATAATAGTTCTCGCGGCAGCTGAGGCAGCGGTAGCATTAGCAATAATCATTAATTTGTTTAAAAATATAGGTACTGTTAATGTTGATGACGCTAAGGAGTTAAAGGGATAATGGATATAAATTTAATATTAGCTTTATCATTTTTGTTCATTCCGGTGATCTTATTTGTTTATCAGCTATTTTTTGGTCACATCTTAAAGCATGATACATGGTATGTCTCTATTTTTGGTATAGGGTTAAACCTTGCAGTTGCATTAAACTTTTTTTTCAGAGTCTTTTTTAATAAACCAGAAACGGCAATTATTCATAAAAGTGTTAATTGGCTTTCAACAGGAAGTTTCAATTTAGACTTAGGTGTATCAATTGATAATATTGCAGCTATAATGCTTTTAGTAGTTTCACTTGTGTCATTTTTAGTTCATTTATATTCTAGCGAGTATATGAGAGGTGATGCTAGATTTTCAAGATATTATGCTTATCTTGGTTTGTTTACTTTTTCAATGAATGGTATTGTTCTAGCTGATAGTATTACTATGATTTATATATTTTGGGAGTTAGTTGGGTTAAGCTCTTATTTAATTATTGGGTTTTGGTTTGAAAAAAATTCCGCAGCATCTGCTAGTAAAAAGGCTTTTCTTACAAACAGAGTAGGTGATATTGGAATGTTTATTGGTATCATGATGATTTATTTTGTTGGAGAGACTCATTCATTTAATTTGACTGATATTATTGAAAAAGTTAAAACTACTGAAATTGACCCTACATACCTTACGATTGCAGGGATTTTATTGTTTATGGGTGCTATTGGTAAATCAGCTCAGTTACCTCTTCATATTTGGCTACCAGATGCTATGGCTGGACCTACACCTGCTAGTGCAATGATACATGCTGCGACAATGGTTGCAGCTGGTGTATATCTAACAATAAGAATATTTCCAATTTTAACTTTTGATGCTTTAACATATATTGCATTTACTGGTGCTTTCACTGCATTATTTGCAGCAATCATTGCAATAACTCAGAATGATATTAAAAAGGTTTTAGCTTATTCTACAGTTAGTCAGCTTGGATATATGGTCATGGCACTTGGCGTAGGTGCTTATATGGCTGCATTTTTTCATCTTGTAACACATGCAATGTTTAAAGCGTGTTTATTCTTAGCAAGTGGTTCAGTAATTCATTCTATGCATCATAGCTTACATGAATTACATGATCATGATACAGACCCTCAAGATATGAGAAATATGGGTGGACTAAAAAATAAAATGCCACTGACTTATTATGGTATGTTGATTACGACTTTAGCTATTGCAGGAGTACCATTCTTTTCTGGTTTTGTATCTAAAGATGCAATTTTAGCTGGTGTTTTAGGTCATTATTTTGAATATGGTGGTATGACTGTATTATTGCCTATTGCTGGTTTTGGGGCAGCTGCTATTACGGCATTTTATATGTTTAGGTTAATATTTATGACATTTCATGGAAAACCTAAAAATGAAGAAGTGTACAAACATTTACATGAATCACCAAAAGTAATGACAATTCCATTAATTGTACTTTCTGTTTTATCATTAGCAATTTTTTATACTGGAACTATTAATCCGTTATCTGATGGATCAAAAGGATGGTTTAAAAAGGCTGTTGGAAAAGGTAATAACTATGTGATTGAAGTAGAATCGCATGACGATAATCATAGCCAACATACAGATAATCATTATGGTCACGATAAAAAAGATATTACTTTTACAGAGCATGCTTACCATGCTGCGCATGACGCTCACTACACAGCTATGTATTTATCACTTGCTGTTGCATTTTTTGGTATTGCTTTATCAGCATTNTTTTATTTATTCAAAAAATTGAATCCTGAAACATTTAGAAAAATATTTAACATTTTCAAACTTTACGATTTATCTAAAAATAAGTTTTATGTTGATGAAATATATTCAAATATTTTATATAAACCATTTATGTTTTGGTCTTATTTGTGTTCTAAAATTGATTGGGATTACTATGATCAAACTTTTATTGATTCAATTGGTAAAATTACGCTTTTCTCATCAGAAAAGTCTGTCAAAGTCGATTACAACTGGTTAGACCAAAAAGTAGTTGACGGATTTGGAAAACTAGCTAATTATTCAAGTTTAAAAATGAAAAAACTTCAAGGTGGGGTTGTTCAGGCATATATACTTGGTGGTTTGGTAGCTATTATTTTGATAACTTTAATTGTACAACAAATATAGGGTACTCTAATATGAATTCATCTATCTTATCATTATTAATTTTTCTTCCAGTTATGGGAGCAATAGGTATGTTAATTATTGCTTTTCTTGGTAAGCAAGGATTAATGAAAACTGAAAATAAAGATATTTATAAATATGTAGCATTGGTTGTTACAGGTGTACAAATGTTGTTAGCATTTTTCTTATATGCTAATTTTGATCCAACACTACCTGTCACACAGTCACCATTTACTGTTCAATTTGACTGGATTCCAAGTTTTAATATTGAGTATTATATAGGNGTTGATGGGTTGAGTATGCCTATGGTAATACTTGCTGCTTTACTATCATTTTTATGTATTTTGATAAGCTGGAATGTTGAAAAGCATGTGCTTGGATATTTTTCATTATTCTTATTATTAGATGCAGGAATGATGGGTGTNTTCTTATCATTGGACTTTTTCTTATTTTATATTTTCTGGGAAGTTATGCTCTTACCTATGTATTTCCTAATAGGTATGTGGGGCGGACCTCAAAGACATTACGCAGCAATTAAATTTTTCTTATATACATTGTTTGGTTCAGTATTTATGCTATTAGGAATGTTAGCTTTATATTTTTATGCTCCAGGCGGCAATTCTTTCAATTTGATACACTTAATTACTCAAGCTCCACAAATTGATGCATCTCTATGGGGTTTTGATATGAGATTTTTAATATGGATTGCATTATTTATTGGTTTTGCTATAAAAGTCCCTGTTTTTCCTTTCCACACATGGTTGCCACTTGCTCATGTTGAGGCACCAACAGCTATTTCTGTTATTCTTGCTGGAGTATTGTTAAAAATGGGTACGTACGGATTTTTAAGAATAAGCTACCCTCTATTACCGGAGGAGGCAGTTAATTTTTCTTTTATGATGGCACTGCTAGGTGTTATAAATATTATATGGGGAGCATTAAACGCTATTGCTCAAATTGATTTAAAGAAAATGATAGCATACTCTTCTGTTAGTCACATGGGTTATGTTTTGCTTGGTATGTCTGGTATTGTTGGTACTGAATCTGCTGGTGCGCAAGCTGGTATGAATGGTGCTGTAATGCAGATGTTTAATCATGGAACAATTACTGCAATGTTATTTACATTAGTTGGTGTACTCTACGATCAAGCTCACCATAGATGGATTGTTTATCCAATGGATTATAAAGATCCAGAACTAGCAGGCAAGTTAGGTTTTGGTGGTCTAGCTTCTAAATTACCAGTTTTTAACGGGTTTATAATCCTTGCTTTTTTTGCTGGACTTGGATTACCTGCCTTATCTGGTTTTATAAGTGAAGCTATGTGTTTTATAGGTGGATTTGGAAGTTTTAGAGTANTGACAATAATTGGAACTTTAGGTATTTTACTAAATGCAATTTATTTTTTAAGAGCTTATCAAAGAATTTTTCTTGGTCCTTTTAATGAAAAGTATTCTGATTTAAAAGATATGAGTCTTAGAGATATGGCTGTTATTATTCCGTTAGCATTTNTAACATTATTATTTGGTGTATATCCACAACCTTTATTAGAAATAATGAGACATTCGATGACTAAGCTAATATTGCTTGTTCAACCATTTATATAAGGTAGATTATGGAATATTTAAGCAATATAAATAGTTTAACATCTTATTTACCTGAGTTGATGATTGTAGTAACAATTCTAGCTGTTTTCATTATGGAATCAATATCATCTTACAGGCCTTTAACCTACATTACTACGATTGTTGGTTTGATTTTNGCAGGTTTATTACTCATGATTTCATCTTCATCAACAAACTTATTATTTGAAGGTATGATTATTAANGATTCATTAGCTNTTTTCTTCAAATGGCTAATCTTATTATCAACCTTATCTATAGTTTTAATATCACGTGATGATGAATCTGTTCTCGATGAAGTTAAGGGTGAATATTATGCAATGCTGTTAATTATTACTCTTGGTATGTTTGCTATGGTTTCTGCAAAGAACTTATTAATGATTTATCTTGCTATAGAAATGGTAAGTATTCCTTCATACATAATAGCAGGTATTTCTAAAAATGATAGAGAGTCAAATGAAGCGTCATTAAAGTATGTTATATATGGCTCTTTCGCTTCTGGTATTATGTTATTTGGTTTAAGTTTTCTATATGGTATTGCTGGTAGTCTTGATATTAATGTAGTGGCATCTAAATTAGCATCATTTGACTCATCTCTTACTGTTTATATGATTATAATATTTATACTAGTAGGTTTTGGTTATAAAATATCAATGGTTCCATTTCATTATTGGACACCTGATGTATATCAAGGTGCCCCAATAACAGTAACAGCTTTTTTATCAGTAGCTCCAAAAGCTGCTGGATTTGCAATTTTAATTAGATTTTTCTACACATTATTTATTGATAACATTGAAATACTTCAATGGCCTCAACTTATTGCAGTTATGGCAGCATTAACTATGACTGTTGGGAATGTTTTGGCATTAAATCAGACTAATATAAAGAGATTATTAGCATATTCAAGTATTTCGCATGTTGGTTTTATGTTGGTTGCTTTCTCTATTGTATCCATAGATTCAGTTGTATCAATAATGTTTTATATGTTTTTCTATATATTTATGAATTTAAGCGCCTTTTATATGGCTATATATATGTCAAATAAGTATGGTGCCAATGAAATAGATCAATGGAATGGTATAGGCTTAAAAGCACCATTGTTATCTTTTTTTATGGTTCTATCATTAGCTTCTTTAGCTGGTCTTCCACCTACATCAGGTTTTGTAGCTAAAGTATATGTTTTAAGAAATTTGTTTGCTGAGAGTAACTTTTTATGGTTAGGTGTAGTGGCAATAATTAATACAGTTATATCTTTATATTATTATTTTAAGATTGTAAGAGCAATGTATTTTATGAAAAATGATGAACTTGTTGTTCAAAATTGTAATCCAATACTTTTTTGGTCAATCATTATATTTTCACTTCAAAATATAATCTTTTATTTTTATTGGCCAAATTTAATAGAGTCNCTTAATATGATTTTAATCAATACTGGAATGTTTTAGTGGAAAAATTTGTTAAAGATTCTAATGTAATAATGCACGAATTGATTTTGCCAAATGATACAAATAATTTAAATACTGTATTTGGTGGTAAAGTTATGCAATATATGGATTTGTGCGCAGCAATGTCTGCTTATAAATTTGCCAGAACTGCAGTTGTTACTGCATCTGTAGACAGATTAGATTTTTTAGCACCTGCTAGAGTGGGCGATATGTTAATTTTGAAATCTTCAGTTAATTACAGCCATAACTCATCTATGGAAGTTGGTGTTAGGATAGATGCAGAAAATGTTAAAACAGGAAAAACTCGTCATACGGCAACTGCCTATTTGACTTTTGTTTCACTTGACGAAAAAGGTAAACCACAAAAGGTAGGAAATATTATTCCTGAGACAGATGATGAAAAGCGTAGATATGAAGAGGGTGAAGAACGGCATGCTCAAAGAATTGAAAGGTTAAAGAATAAAAAATAATATTAATGGCTACTTTTAATCTTAGCAAAGGATACGATTTACAGTTAGAAGGACAACCTATAAAAGAAATTATAGAAGTTACACCTTCTGATGTAGTCAAAATAAATCCACAAGAGTATAAGTATATCAAACCTAAAGTAACAGTAAAGGTTGAGGAAGATGTTCTTGTTGGAACGCAATTATTTTTTGATAAAAATAATCCGGACATTAAGCATGTTTCTCCATGCTCAGGTAAAATTGAAAGCATAGATTATGGTCCTAAACGTAAAGTTTTAAGTATAAATATTAAGAATGATAAAGAGTATAATCAAGTTGAGTTAAAAGATCTTGATAATTTATTTAGTTTATCTTCTATAAGTGGATTGAATGCCCAGGCAACAAAAGCTATAATTAATGAATCAGGTATGTGGCCATTAATCAGGCAGCGTCCATTTTCAAAGGTTGCTAACATCGAATCTAAGCCAAAATCAATTTTTGTCTCTATGAGTCCAACAGATCCATTAGCTTTAGATCAATTATTTTTATTGAATGATTCTTCAGTTGGATTTTTAGAAGGTATAGATGCTATATCTAATTTAACTGATGGAGATATAAATATTATTCTTAATAATAATCAATCTCCTTCAATGTTAGATAGTTTAGATAGAGTAAAAATTCACTATTTTAATGGACCGCACCCTTCTGGCAATGTTGGTATTCACATGCATTATTTAGATCCAATTAGTTCTAAAGAAGATGAAGTTTGGTATCTTACAATTCAAGATATATGTAAGATAGGTAAGTTGTTTGTTGATGGAAAAATCAATGTAACAAAGCTTATTTCCATGGGTGGGCCAGGTTGTGATAAGCCTAGTTATTTAAAAGTTTATGATGGCACACCAATATCTCATATAAATGATGAGTTAGAACTTGGGTTAGATGATAATAGTGTTGTGATATCCGGAAGTGTGTTATCAGGTAAATATATAAATATTAATGAATCTGTAGGGTTTTATCATGAGATTTTAACAATTCTTAAAAACGTAGATGAAAGACACTTTTTAGGGTGGTTATTGCCAGGGTTAGATAAATTTACGTTAACAAATACATTTGTTTCTAAATTGTTAAATGCCAATAATACTATCAATCATAATATGAAAAATGGTAGCAATAGAGCTATTGTTCCGATAGGTATGTGGGAAAAAGTTCTCCCTATGGATATTTTACCTAATTTTTTAATTAGAAGTATTTTAGCTGCAGATATTGAGGATATGGAAAAGCTAGGAATATATGAATGTTCAGAAGAGGATTTTGCTCTTTGTAGCTTAATATGTCAATCTAAAGTAGAAGTAAGTCAGATCATTCAAGAGGGTCTAGATTTAATGTATGAAGAAGGTTAAAGTAAATGAATTTTTTAAGAAAAATATTAGATAATTTAGAACCGCTTTTCAAAAAAGGTGGAAAATTTGAATCTTTATACCCACTTTACGAAGCTGGCGATACTTTTTTATACACACCTAATGATAAGACTAAAACAGCACCATTTGTTAGAGATCATATTGATTTAAAGAGAACGATGATACTTGTTGTTATGGCTTTAATGCCATGTTTGTTATTTGGTATATATAATGTTGGGCATCAATATTATCATTATGTTGAAACTGCAACCAATGCAACAATGATTGATAAAATTTTAATTGGCTTACAGTCTGTTATTCCTATATATATAGTTACTTTTGCCGTTGGAGGTTTAACGGAAGTAATTTTTGCGATTATAAGAAAGCACGAAGTAAATGAAGGTTTTTTGGTTACTGGTTTTCTCATACCTTTAGTTATGCCACCATCACTCCCATTATGGATGGTTGCTATATCAACAATATTTGGTGTTGTAATAGGTAAAGAAATATTTGGTGGAACTGGTTATAATATATTTAATCCAGCTCTGGTTGCAAGAGTATTTGCATTTTTTGCTTATCCAACTGCTTTGTCTGGAGATACAGTATGGGTTTATAAAATGCCTGAAAGTGANGGTCTTAGTGCAGCAACGTCTCTTCTTGCCTCTGCCAAAGAGTCTATTTCTAATATGACTACACCAGATTATGGTTTTTTTAGTTTTTTAAATGGATCACTACATAATCAATTTGTGGATACCTCAAATGCATTAGGTATGACACATGCTGATGTTGATCTGTCATGGACATCTTTGTTTCTAGGTTTAATACCAGGTTCCATTGGTGAAACATCTACATTAGCCGTATTACTAGGTGCAGGTTTAATTGTGATTACTGGTGTTGGTTCATTGAAAATAATTTTAGGAACAACATTAGGTATGTTTTTTACTTCATTTTTATTGTATGTATTTGGTGCATTAATTGGCAGTACTAACCCAATGATGTATCTTCCACCGCATTATCATTTCGTTATGGGTTCTTTTGCTTTTGCTATGATTTTTATGGCCACTGAACCAGTTACATCTGCTCATAGTCAGAAAGGTAAATTGTACTATGGTTTATTAATTGGATTTATGTGTGTTATTATTAGAGCAATAAATCCTGCATATCCAGAGGGTATGATGTTAGGAATATTGTTTGCTAACGCGTTTGCACCTCTAATTGATTACTATGTAGTAGAATCNCATGTTAAGCAAAGAAAGAAGAGATATGCTAGATAGAATTAAATCAGTTCAATTTGTAATGATTGTGGCTTTCATATCTAGTTTATTACTAGCTTTTATTGCTATGAGCTTAAAACCAAGGATGGATTATAATGTAATTTTNGATAAGAAAAAAAGTATTTTNAAGTCCATTGATATAGATGTTGTTGGATTAACGCCAGCTCAACTTGATGAGAAGTATAATCTTCACATTGAAGAGATTGTAATAAACCAAGCAGGCGAAGTAATTAGTAATATCCTATTATCTGATATAGAATGGGTTGAAGATAAGGGGACCGGTACAACTAATTATATTTTAAAAACATCTGATAATAAAATTGTTAATGAATATTATCCACTGTATAAAACTAGTAATCCAAATGGATATATCATTCCTATTTCTGGAAAAGGGTTATGGTCTACGCTTAAAGGTTATTTTGCTATTTCACAAGATAAGAATTCTACAATGGGAATCGTATTTTATGAGCATGGTGAGACACCTGGTTTGGGTGCTGAAGTAGATAAGCCATGGTTTCAAAATCAGTTTAAAATTGATAAAGGAAAAAAGATATTTAACTCAAATAATGATTTAGTTTCAATTAGTCTTAATAAGAAAAAAAATACTTATAACAAACCGCATGAGGTTGATGGTATTACTGGAGCTACTGTAACGGCAGATGGTGTTACAAAATTTTTGAAGCGTGACCTAAATAGATATAAAAACTTTTTGATTGGGCAAAGATAGATGTTAAGAAATAAAATATTTACTGATCCTTTGATGGATAATAATCCAATTACCAGACAGGTACTTGGTATATGTTCAGCGTTAGCTGTTACAGTNAAAGTCGAGTTGGCTGTTGTAATGACTCTTGCATTAACATTTGTTCTAACAATGTCAAATACATTAGTTTCAATATTTAGAAATCAAATACCTCATAACGTTAGAATAATTGTACAGTTAACAATTATAGCATCTTTAGTTGTGTTAGCAGATTTAATGCTGAAAGGGTTTATGTATGATGTAAGTAAGGAGCTTTCTGTTTTTGTGGCACTAATTATAACGAACTGTATTGTGCTTGGTAGGGCAGATGGTTTTGCCATGAATAATAGTGTTAAAGATTCGTTTATTGATGGATTTGCTAATTCATTAGGATATGGTATAATATTAGTTTTAGTAGCAATATTTAGAGAATTTTTAGGTAGCGGTACAATTTATGGAGTTACCATTTTTCCAGAATCATTATATGCAAATGGATACATTGATAATGGGCTAATGTTGTTAGCTCCAGGTGCATTTATTGTTTTAGGTTTAATAATTTGGGTTCAAAGAACCGCAACAGGGTTTGTTGAGGAGTGATATGCCAGAATTTTTAGAACATTATTTAAGCTTAGCAGCAAAGGCAATATTCATTGAAAATATACTTTTAGCATATTTTTTAGGAATGTGTTCATTTTTAGGTTTATCTAACAAGGTTGAAACTGCTTCTGGTATTGGAAAAGCTGTAATTTTTGTTAATACAATAACAGTACCATTAAACTGGTTTATAAAAAATTATCTTTTAGATCCTGGAGCCCTTACTTGGACTGGGATTAGCGCTTTTGCTAATGTAGATTTACGATTTTTAACATTTATTGCATTTATTGCTACTATTGCAGCTGCAGTACAATTGGTAGAAATGGTTATTGATAGATTTAGTCCTTCACTATACAATCAGCTTGGGATATTTCTTCCATTAATTGCTGTAAATTGTGCAATTTTAGGTTCATCTATATTCATGCAACAAAGAGATTATACTTTTCCTGAAGCTGTTGTTTTTGCAAGTAGTTCAGGTTTTGGTTTTTATCTTGCAATTTTAACTATGTCAACAATTAGATATAAACTTAGGTATTCAAAGATACCNAATGGATTAAAGGGGCTAGGAATTACAATGATACTNACAGGTCTGTTNGCAATAGCATTTTTATCATTTTCAGGGATTAATTTATAATGATTNTTTCTACTACAATAGCAAGTATTCTAGTTGTTTGCACTATAATATTATTTTTAGTTAGCTTGTTGTTATTGGCATCTTCAAAGTTGCAGCCACAAGGTGAAGTGAAAATATCTATTAATGACGGTTCTGATTCNATATCAGTTAAACCAGGAACTAACTTACTTTCAGCTTTATCTAGCAAAAATATATATCTTCCTTCTGCATGTGGAGGTGGGGGTACTTGCGCTGCATGTAAATGTCAAGTGGTTGATGGAGGTGGAGAAATTCTTGCAACAGAAAAAACTCATATAAATAGAAAAGATGCACAGGANAATTGGCGTCTTGCNTGCCAGGTAAAAGTTAGAAATGATTTAGACATAAAAGTTAAAGATGAAGTATTAAGTATTAAAAAATGGGAATGTACAGTTAAATCTAATGATAATGTGGCAACTTTCATTAAAGAATTAGTGGTAGANCTTCCTAAAGGTGAAATTCTTGATTTTCAATCTGGTGGNTATATACAAATTGATATTCCAAAATATGAAGTTGATTTCAAGAACTTCGATATTGATAAAGAGTATCATGAAGATTGGGATAAATTTAAGATATGGGACTTCAAACTTAAAAATGATCAAGAAATATTCAGAGCATACTCTATGGCNAACCATCCAGCAGAAGGTAATATAGTAATGCTAAATGTTAGAATAGCTACGCCACCTCCGCCATTATGGAATGAAGTTCCACCAGGAATTGCTTCATCATATATTTTTGATTTAAAGCCNGGAGATAAAGTAACTATTTCTGGTCCTTATGGAGACTTTTTTATTAAAGATACTGAACGAGAAATGGTTTATATAGGTGGTGGCGCTGGAATGGCTCCATTAAGATCACATATTTTNCANCTTTTNCATACACTTAAAACAGGTAGAAAAGTTTCTTATTGGTATGGTGCAAGATCTAAAAGAGAGATGTTTTATGATGATCACTTTAAAAAAATTCAAGATCAATTCCCAAATTTTGAGTATCATGTTGCATTATCTGATCCAATGCCAGAAGATAATTGGACTGGTTTTACAGGTTTNATACATCAAGTAGTGCATGANAATTATTTAAAAGATCATGAAGATCCAACAGAGATAGAATACTATATGTGTGGACCACCTATGATGAATACAGCTGTGACAAAAATGCTAGAAGATTTAGGTGTCGAAGAGGATATGATTGATTACGATGATTTTGGTGGCTAGCATCTAAATGAGAAAAAATAAGTTCTCTCTTTATATAATACCTATAATTCTTTTAATCTGGTTAATAGTTTTTTTTGTCGTACCTAGTCGTACTGAAGCTACGATCAATGGTCAAACTATGGGAACTACCTACGAGATTAAAATCCGTGATATTTATCCAGAAAAAATTGATTTTTTATCATATGCTATTGATTCAATCTTATTATCGATTAACCAAAG
>NZRW01000037.1 GCA_002701185.1 Fidelibacterota bacterium | reverse complement strand
AATTGACCTATCTTAAGTTAAGATAAACTTAATATATGATGCAAGTAATTAGTTAAAGTAAATTATTAAGTGATTGTGATAAGTATATTTTATACTCATCAAGATTGAGCTTCTTTTACAAAGTGTAAATTAATACTTCCAATAATTAGCAATATTAACACTACTGACACTCCATACCTTTGAGCNGCTATAGAAGATACATTGAAGTATTTTAATGAGAGCATTGTTACTTGCGCAAGTAAAAACGGTCCTAAAAATGCAGTGATTTTTCCTGAAAATGCAAAGAATCCAAAGAATTCATTTTCTTTATCTTTCGGGCAAAGTTTTGACATAAGCGATCTACTAGATGATTGATTTGGNCCNGAAGCAAAACCTACGAGAATTCCTGCAATCCAAAAAAATGTTTCATCATTAACAAAAACTACAATTATTGTAGCGATAAGAAGTAAAAAGTTTGAAATCTGAATCATTTTTTTAGGTCCTATATAATCATCAATATAACCCATAATAAATGACCCGACACCAGCAGCAACTCCTAAAATAATTCCAAATATTAACATTTTTTCTAAACCAAANCCATAGACGCCATTAGCTATAATTCCACCAAAAGAAAAAATTGTAATTAATGCATCATTGTAAAAAAGTCTTGCAATTAAAAATCTAACAGTATTTTTATATTTCCTTATATCAGTGAATGTATTTTTAATTTGATTGAATGAATTTTTTATTAAATCAGTATTAATTTTATTTTTTTTAGTATCTTTTTCTAACCATAAAAANGTAGGNATACTAAACACTAAAAACCAGATAGCNACTAATAGATTCATAGATCTATAATTTTGACCAAAATCCTTAGAAATTCCNAACATAGGTGTTTCAGGTAAAGCTATTGTCACAAGACCTAAAGCCAAAGCNAGCAAACCACCCAAATAACCAAAAGAATATCCAAACCCAGAAATCTTACCAGCATTAGTATTATTAGTCAATATAGGTACATATGAATTACAAAAGACACAACCCATCTCAAAAGCTACATTAGCTATTATGAAAATAAATAAAGCTAGAAATATATCTCCTTTCAAAGGAAAATAAAGAAGAAANGTAAATACTATACATATTANAGTCCAGTATAATAAAAATGTTTTTCTATAACCACCCTGGTCNGCAATTGCTCCCATTATTGGAGATAAAAAAGCTATAATTATAGCGCATAGAGTTACTGCATTGCCCCAATAGATTTGACCTAAGGCAGAATCTCCAGCTATGTAATCAGCAAAAAANGCTGAATATATAAATGTTACTACAATAGTAGTGAAAGATGAATTTGCAAAATCATAAAAACACCAACCTAGTATCTGTTTATTACTATTTTTCATATTTACCTTTAATAATTAAAATTAAATCCTTGAACCCTTTAATAGAAAAAACAAAAAACATTACAATAAATGCAAATATTCCTAATATAAAAACAATCTGCCATAATAATTTCCAAAACATACTAACTTACCCCTTTATCAGGAAATAATATTGATCCCAAAAACATCAATAAAAATGTAAAACATAATGTTATAATACCAATTTGTTCAGGCATGTAAGTAATTGATAAAGCGTTTCTTATTGGTTCTAAACCAACTAATGCTGACAATCCNCCTACAAGCGCTAAAANAGCACCTGTTGAAGAAGCAGCTTTCCAGTATAGNCCCAATATTAAAACTGTAATAGCACCTGTAAANTATATTGCACCNGTTATACCTAAATAAGACCAGATAGAATCNGTACCATTATAAAATAATCCCCAGTAAAGTATATAAATACCTAAAATAAAAATTATAAATCTACTTATATTAATCTTGAACTTTGATGTTAACTGTTTACCAGATAAAGGTTCTATTATATCGTTTACAATAATTGTAC
The DNA here is from genome assembly GCA_002701185.1 of Fidelibacterota bacterium. Lineage (GTDB taxonomy): Bacteria > Fidelibacterota > Marinisomatia > SCGC-AAA003-L08 > D37C17 > TMED6. The sequence goes on along the minus strand of NZRW01000037.1, from coordinate 13,607 downwards.
TCCAACACAATAAATAGCTATCATGAGTACTCATAAATGCTGATAACATCCCTGCAACTACTAAACCCAATAAACCAACAGGCAAAATTTCTACTATGAATCTTGGCATCAACATTAGGGTGTCTATATTTAAATTTTTTTCATTAAAATAAACGAAAGCGCAAATACCAATAAAACATGGAATCATAAATCTTATCAAAAAAGATATAGAAGACCATATATATTGTCTTTTAACTATTTCAGAATTTTTTAAAGTCAAAGCTCTTGTAATTGCTGTAGGCCACACTACAGCTGAAACAAATGCTAAAATCATTTGCCAAAAAACATATGAAGTCCCTTTTGTAACAAATGGATTATATGGGTTTTCAGATAATGATTCAATACTTGAAAAAATATTATTCCAACCAAGTATTTTTATTGAAAAAATCACAGTAAATATTAATCCAATCGATAAAACAATAAACTGAAAATAATCTGTCACAATAACTGATAACATCCCTCCCATCATCGTATAACATAAAACAACAAACAATAAAATGATCATTATAAATTTTAATGTGTCATCACTTGATTCATAACCAAAAATACCCTGAATGAATTTTGCACCTATATTTAAGAATATTCCCATATTCAACATTCCACCAACCACCAATAAAACAGCTCCAATTATTCTGGTTTTTTTACCAAATCTTTGACCATAAAACTCTGGAATACTTTTAATATTCATTTTTCTTAAGTTTTCAACAACAAAACCACTTAATCCAACTGCTAAGGTTACAAAAAAGCCAAAAAGACCAATATGAAAAGCAGAAAAATACTGTAGGGCACCAGTTTGTGAATTATACATAACTGTAATTAATCCTAACTCTGTTCCAAGCATACTTGTAACACCAAGTGATAAAGGCAAATTTTGATTTGCTATCATAAAATTTGAAAAGGTACTAACATTATTTCTCATAATAATACCAAAAGAGAAGATTGTAAATAAATAAATACAAATAATTGATATGTCTATATAACTCATTGTTTATGTTTTTGTTTATAAATTAAAAAATCTTTTCTTTGTTCTTTAAATTTAACAACATCATTATCAATTTTATGTAAAATGTTGTTGATATCGTTATTTTTGCTAATAGCTAATCGTAAATCTGAACTTCCATATAAGGTATCAAAAAATGAATCATTAAAATTAAACTGTTCATAATCATTAAAATGAACTAATAAATCAATTGCAAATTCTAATGGTTCTATACTTTCATCTATATATTCAATGAATATACCATTACATATTTTATTTTCATATTTCGGTGTTTTTGCGCCTTTATTAGACAATGGCTTAAATTGCAAACCATTGACAATAACTTTGTTACCATATTTAGTTTTCTTCAAGTATTCAATATATACCATTAATTTATCTAAATCTATCCATGGCGCACCTATCATTCTAAANGGGTTATTAGTCCCCCTACCCTCTGATATATTTGTTCCCTCAAATAAACACATACCATTATAAATAAACGCAGTTTCTTTGTTTGGAATATTTGGAGATGGTGGTATCCACTTGTAGAATTGNCTTTTTTTAGGAATTTTTTTCATTTTAATAATTTCTAAATCTTTAACTTTATTTTGATCTTTTAGCCATTTCATTTCATTAATCATTAGACANAATTCACCTAAAGTCATCCCATGNCTTATAGGAATAGGATGCAAACCTATAAATCCAAACTTTTCTCTAATTGGCCCATATACTAACATGCCCAATGGATTAGGTCTATCAAGAACAATTACTGAAATGTTATGTTCAGAAGCAATCTCCATCATATATGTTACTGTACTTAANTAGGTATAGTAAGATGANCCAATATCTTGTATATCAATAAGTATAACATCAATATTACTTATATCATTTTCAGAAGGTTTTCTCTTACTACCGTAAAGNCTAATAACGTCAATATTTTTATATTTTTCATCATCTATCTTTTCCCCATTAGCATAGTTAGAGTAAAAACCGTGTTCAGGTGCAAAGATTTTCAAGGACTTATGAATATTTACATCTAAAAGCAAATCAACAATATGCTCTCCATTTTTATTTGATGAAGATTTAATAGCTAATAAGCCAATATTTTTATCTTTAATTAGATTAAGATGTTTTTTAAAAAAAATATCGATACCATAATCTGTTGGACCTGGAAAAAATAATTTGGTTACAACATAAATAGAAAAAATCTGTATAAGTACAAAAATTGTAAAATATTTTTTCATTTCATTATCTTTTCTATGAAATTAACCATTAAAGTAAGTACTAAATTTACTATAAAACATATAAGAATTAATAATGTCCAAGCTATACCAAAATAAGAACATAAATAAACTACAATAAGTCCAAAAATATTACCAATAATAATAGATGTTTTTGAAAAATCTAAGTTAATCTTTAGGAGTATAAAATAGCTTAATAATATTCCATAAGTAAATGATGCAATCTTTATACCTGTAATAATTAAAGCATCATTAGATTCATCAAAAATTAATGCCATACTAGTAAGAGCTAATGACCAAAATAATCCTACCAAGAACTTCTTCTTATTAGTGAACTTAATGTCAAAATCAATGAATGTAGAAGAAGTTAGCGAATTAATAGATGAGCTTAAAGTTGACATTGCTGCAGAGAAAACTCCAGCAACTAATATGCCCTTTATGCCAATTGGTAGATCTGAAATTATAAAATGAGCAAACTCTCTATCTTTTTCAAAAATCACATTACTATTACTATAAAATTTTGCTAGCAAATAACCCACAAATAAAAATATTAAAAACTGAAAAAAAACTAAAAAACCACTGCCAATAATAGATTTTTGAGCAGATTTAAGATCTTTAGTACAAAGAGCTCTTTGTACCATCATATAATCTACACCATGTGAACACAGAGATAATAACGAACCACCAATAAATGCATTTAGAAAATAGTAAGAATCAAAAAAAACTCCTTTAGAAGAAACTTGTGTTTTAATTATATCTTGGCTTAAAAAATTATTAAATGTAAATAAAAAATCTAAGTTAAGATTATTAATTATATAGAAAATTGAAAATACTCCACCAAATATATATATAAAAAATTGAATTGAATCAATATTAATAATGGCCTTAACTCCTCCTATAATTGAATAAACTAAAGTAATAAAACCAAGTATAACAATACAAATTTCAATAGGAATATTCAATATTTGTTGAATAACAATAGCAGTTAAAAGAAATCTTACACCATCTGCTAATAATCTAGTACATAAGAATATTAAGGAAGCAACTTTTTGTATCAATTTACCAAATTTATTTCCAATCAACTCGTATATAGTAACTATATCTGATTTAAAATACATTGGTAGTAGATAAAATGATGATAGAATTCTTCCGAATATATACCCTAAAGATAATTGTAAAAAAAATAAATTATCACCTCTATAGCCTATACCAGGCAGACTCATAAATGTTAGTAAAGATGTTTCTGTAGCTACAATAGAAAACATTGATTTTTTCCATGCTATAGTTTTATCACCTAAAAAGTAGTTTTTTGAGGAAGATTTACTACTATAATGATGTACAGATTGATAAATGAATAAAAAACAAAATGCAAACAGAATGATAATATCTAATAAACTCATCTTTTAACTTAAAATAACTTCCATCAAAGAATTGTGAAACTGTCTTCTGAATTTGTGCATTCCCTGTTTATTTCTTGTAGGATAAGTTCNATTAGTTAAAAGAATAATAAAAAGTTGCTCATCTGGATCAATCCAAATAGATGTTCCAGTGAAACCTAAATGACCAAAAGATAATTTAGAAAAGTAATCACCTGCAGAACTATTACCATTTAATGAAGGCGTATCCCAACCTAAAGCATAATCTGAGCCTAATGGTATATTTTGTTTTTTAATTGATTTTTTCACAGAATTTTTACTAAAAACTCTTGAACCGTTATATATTCCATAATTAAGAATTGTTTGTGCGTAATTAGCAATATCCAAGGCATTAGAAAAAAGTCCAGCATGACCTGAGATTCCACCCATAATATGAGCATTCTCATCATGAACTATACCTTTAATTACTGACTTTCTATATAATTCATCTATTTCAGTTGGTGGTATATTTTCAATGATAGAAGTAGGTGGATTATAATATGTATTTTTCATATTAATTGGATTTAAAATCCAGCTTTGAACTAAATTTTCAAATTTTCTTCCTGTTACGATTTGGGCAATATCCATTAATAAAATCATACCTAAATCACTATATATAAATTTGCTTCCTGGTTTTGCAGATAATTTTTGTTTTGTTGTAATATCTTTTATAATATCATTATAATTATTGACTGATGCGTCAAGATAATACTGTTCATATGCCTTTAAACCTGAAGAATGTGTCAGCAAATGTTTGATTGTAACTTCATCCTTCCATTTACCTTTAAATTCAGGATAGAATTGAGAAACTTTNTGATTTAGATGTAATAATTTTTTTTTAATTAATTTCATAATTACAGGTGTTGTTGCTAAAACTTTTGTCAAGGATGCAACATCATAAATAGAATCAGAATTTATATTATAGCTAGCAGGATTGAATGTTTGTTTTCCAAAGGATTTTTCTGCTAAAATTTCAGCATCTTTAACTACTAGTATTTGAGCTCCAGGAAANAGCTCGTTTTTTATTGCATTGTTTACAATATCCCAGGTNGTATTAAANTCAAATTTTTGNTCATCATAATTGAATATAGAGGATTTCCTTATTACTTTTAAGCCAGTACCTTTTTTAAGATTATCATCCAAATCTATAGGTAAAGTACCTATGATATTTGACCTTCCGAAAATTGCATTTGCTGCAGCTTTTTGAGATACAGACCCATAACCATAAGTACATAAGTAAGTATTAATAGANGANTANTCATTTAAAAAAGGACTACCAAAACTAACAACTACAAAAGGTTTGTTGAGNTTGTTTAATCTTTTGATAAANTTTAGATGNGTGCTATTAATTGTTGATTCACCTTTGTTCATTCTAATTTTTACAAGNGTNGAAATAATTATTTTATCGTATGATTTAAGTTGACTTAATAATTCATCTATTAATACATCTGACAATTTGTAATTAACGAATATATTTTTAACGTTTCCATGTGTATAATTAATATCTGATCTAAAAGTTTTTAATGCTTGATATCCATTATCATCTGTTGTTAATACNAAATGTGCCAATCTATTTATTTTTTCGGGATGTAAAGGAATTTGATTGTTATCATCTTTAACAAGAGTCATAGATTGAGATGCTATCTTTGAAGCAACTCTTANATTTTCTTTAGAACCAACAACNGTCGACATTTTTTCAAAATCTAGTGAATTATTAAATAAATTGAGTTTACGTTTTGATTGCATAATTTTTTTTACTGAGAAATCAATTCTTTCTTCAGATATTCTACCATTTCGTACAGCCTTATATATTGATTCTAAAGTTCTTTCTACATCAATTGGTAATAAAATAATATCTGCTCCAGCCTCTATTGCACGTATTGCTGATTCTCCAGACCAAGCTTCACCAGTTATACCGCTCATTTCCATACCATCTGTTATTATTAAACCTTGAAAATTCCATGATTCTCTTAATAACTCAGTAGTNATTTTATAAGAATGGCTCGCAGGTTTATTTGAATTGTCTAAAGCTGGCATTGCGATATGTCCAGTCATTATCATTTTAACATCATTATCCACTGCATTTTTAAATGGTTTTAATTCAATTCTATCTAATTCTGCTAAAGAGCTATGTATTACAGGCAATGAAGTGTGACTATCAATAGAAGTATTACCATGACCTGGAAAATGTTTTGGACATGCAAATAAACCTTGATCTTCAATGCCTTTAATAAACTCTAAGCCATATTCTGAAACTGTTTCAGAATCGTCACTATAAGCACGTAAATTAATAATTGGATTATCAGGATTGTTATTAACATCTAATACTGGGGCAAGTATCATATGTACGCCTAATTCTTTTGCTTCTAAAGCAGTAATTTTTCCTTGCAAGTATGCATTGGAACTATTTCCTGTTGCAGCAATAGCCATATTTGAAGGAAATAATGTTGCACCCTTCATTTGTTGACCAGCTCCTCTTTCAAAATCTGAAGCAATTAAAAGTGGTATTTTAGAAATTTTTTGAAAATATTTATGATTATTATACATTCCATGTACATTACCATTACCATCAAAGGTTATCAATCCACCAACTTTGTGATCAATTATCCATTTATAGATTTGTTTTTTATAATAACTGTCACTTGTGTAGTAATCACTTCTAACACGCACCATAATCATTTGGGCTATCTTTTCTTCTAAAGTCATTTTTTCTATTGTAATATTGTTAAGATTACTAAAAATCATAGATATAAATATAAAAACATATAGTAGTTTACAAGACTTAATCAATTATATACCCTTTTAACTCTTTTAGAAATGCCAGTTAGAATTGAATATACACTATTCACCTTATTTTTTACAATATCCTCAATCTTAGTAAGTTTACCACCATAAATGATAACTTTATCACCAATTTCAATTTCTACGTTTGTAATATCAATACATATCAAATCCATAGAAACTTTCCCTAAGATTGATATTTTTTTTCCATCGTATTCAACAAAACCATTATTACTAAACTCTAAGGGAATTGCATCTGCATAACCAATTTGGACCATTGCAACACGCTTATCAACTTCTAGTTTGTATGTTCTATTATAACCTATTGATGAACCCTTTTTAACATCTTTAATTAGGCATATGGGAGCATTAAGAGTTAAAACAGGCTTTAAATTATGATGTTCTTTAACATTATTTATTCCATAAATGGATATACCTGGTCTAATCATATTAAAATGATTTTGAGAGTTTTTAAGGACACCTGCACTTGGAGTGAAATGTTTAATTTTAATAGTAGGTATANTATTAATAAGCNCATTTGAAACATCAATAAAGATTTTTCTCTGTATGTCTGTATTAATTTGATTATCTTCGTCAGCAGATGATAATTGTGTATAAATTCCCTCAACTACAACAAAATTAATCTGAAGAAGTAAATCTTTAATTTCATTTATATCTTGTGGTAGAACACCTAACCTGGTCATGCCTGTATCAATTTTTATATGAACCCTAAATTTATGGTTATGTTTTCGACCTATTTTTTCTAAAAAATTAATATCAGATAAAGTATTTATAGTTAATATTAAATGCTTATCAAGCAAAAAATCATTGTACTCATGCTTAAATACTCCTAAATGTAATATATCTTCATTAATATTGTTTTTTCTAATATCTATTGCTTCTTCAAGCAAAGCAACACAAAATCCGTCAATGCCATTTTCAGACAAAAATTTACATATTTCTATCATACCATGACCATAAGCGTTAGCTTTTACAACAGGCATAATTTTAACATCATTACCAACTTTATTTCTAATGTATTCAAGATTATAAATTAAATTATCTTTATTTATAATGGCCTCAGGATGAAACAAGATAATCTCCTTTTAAAATATTTTTAATAAGGATATTATGATTATCTTTTGATGTTGCAGCAAGCATAGCTGATCCATATGATGCTGATAAATCTGAAAAAATCCAGCTTATATTTTTGAAATTAAATGAAAGAGAATCATTTAAAGATTTTCTAAATTCTTTAGATTTAATAATACTACCGTTACCAAATAAGACTATATCATCAGAATGATTATAATCTAGTAAACTATTTAAATCAAGAATATAATCTGCAACATTTACTGTAGCTTCTTGAAGTATTGATAAAGCTATATCATTACTATTAGAAGCTTCAATAACAATTTTACCTAAAGAAGCTTTAAGAGATAATGAATTCTCATCACTTGCAATTATTTCAAGAGCTTCATTTAAATTTGTAGCGTTGAACTGATTTAGAACCGCATTATATAATTGATTCAAATTATTATCATGATTAACAATTGCTTCATTAAATGATAATTTTAGGAGCAATTCTTTACCAAGCCAATAACCACTACCAATATCACTTTGATCATGTCCTTTTCCAGCAACTCTGACAAAATCACCTTTATTAGTCTTCGCTATACCAATCACTCCAGTACCCACTGTCATCAAAATGCCAATATCGTCAATACAGGTTACTTTATAAGCAGCCTCTGCATCATTAATTAAAATTGATTTATCTGCTATATTTAATCTATCAAGCTCTTTGAAAAGCAACTCTCTACCAGAATCATAGGAAACTGCTGCTAATCCAAAACCAAATGCAGATATGTCATCAACTGATATGGAAATTTCCGAACATAAATTCTGAACAATGTCAGTGATTCTTTTTGGAGCTATTTCCTCATATACCTTTAAATTTGTTCCAAGATGAATTTTTTGTTTTGCAAGAGTGTTTCCATCTTCATCTATAATAACAGCTCGTGTTGATGAAGCACCTCCATCTAAACCAAAGTACAATTTCATTAATACTGATTCCTATTTTTAAAAAATAATATATTTAGAAAATATAAAATAACAGCTATTGTTAATGATATAATGACTACGCCTAAATTAATACTATTGTTACTAAGTATATGTATATACTGATTATATTGTAAGTAAATAATATTATAATCAGATATTAAGTCAGATAATGTTAATGGATAGTAATCAATTGGTATGAAAGTAGAACTACCAAATGATATAAGTAAAAATATAAAAAATATAAAAGGAACAATATTTTCAATCTTTTTGAAAAAATTTGATACCAAAATACCTAAGCAGGTAAAAAGCAATATAGATGGTAGTGTAACCAATGCTAAATAAAACAATTGAATAGATGAAATCATTATACCCATACCAGTTGCTGCATCTGATAAATTGTAAACTAAAATAAATGATATAAAAAATTCAAGATAAGAACATAAAATTGTAAATAAAATTATAGATGAAAAATATAAATTTTTATTTGAGTATGTTAAAATGTACATTTGAAATTTATTTTTAAAATCATTATTTAAAATAATCAAAGGTGTATATAAGGAGATTAAAATTGTAGTTAAAAAAATAACAGCAGGAATTGAATGATATGAATAGCTCATACTAGAAGAATCAATAAAGGAAAAAATACTAGATAANGGAGCAACTAAAAGACCATACATAAATATGGGTAACAAAAAGTAAATGACCACATAATTATTTATATTTTTAATAAATATATTTATATATCTTTTTAATAATATTAAAACTGTATTCATNAATTAGTTAACCTTTGAAATAACTCAGACACTTTAGAATCACTAATTTTAATATCAATCAACTCATAATTCACTGCCATTTTAAAAATTTTAAAAAACTCAATCTTATCTGATGTTAAAATTTGAACATCACAATCTCTTGAAGTTATATTTTTAATTTTATCATTATTTTTAAGTGCCTTTAAAAATTCATTTGGTACAATTCTTTTAAAAGTAAACCTGTATTTAAAAGAATCATTAATTTTTGATTCCAAATTATTTATAGTGCCATTAAAAGTAACACTTCCATTATCAATGATAATTATTCTATCTGAAAAAAGTTCAGGTAATGATAAATCATTAGTAGCAAATAAAATTGATTTATCATTTTTTATTTCTTTAATTATTTCAAATATTAAACTTTGATCATAAAGATCCATAGATGATGTAAAATCATCAAATAAAATAACTTCGGGGTTATGTATTAAGGTTCTTGCAAAAGATATTTTCCTTAAAGTAGAATTATTAATATTATTTATTTTCAGATTTAAATTTCTAGAAAAGCCTAATCTGTTTGACCAATAATTTATTTTTTCTTGTATTTTAACAGGGTTGCAATTATTAAGTTCTGCAGAAAATAACAAATTCTCATTAACAGTTAAATCAGTATCAAAAATATCATTCTCTGAAACATAACCTATTTTCTTTATTATTTCTTCATTTCTAATATCATAATCTAAACCATCAACAAAAATTTGACCTCTATCCTTTTTAATAAAACCAATCAATATTTTTAAAAGTGTTGATTTTCCAGAACCAGATTTACCTAATAAAAATAATAGCTCACCCTTTTGAATACCAAAAGATAAATCAGCTAATAAATTTACATTATTAATTTTTTTTCCAAGTTTATTTACAGATAAAAATGCAGCCATTTAATGTGCCTCAAACCAATTTTTACCATAATCACAATCAACTTTCAATGGAACATTTAATTTTATAGCATTTTCCATTTCATTTTTAACTATTGATGGTAATATTTCTATTTCATTTTTCGGTACATCAAACAATAATTCATCATGGATTTGTAATATCATTTTTGATTTTAATTCAGATTGTTTCATTTTATTATAAACGTTAATCATAGCAATTTTAATCAGTTCAGCTGCAGTACCTTGAATAGGCATATTGATACATGCTCTTTCTTCTGCTTTTACAATATTCATATTAGATGAAGTTAATCCATCAGCATATCGTTTTCTTCCAAGCAATGTTTCTACATATCCTTTTTCTCTAGCNCTNGAGAGTGTTTCTTCCATAAATAATTTTATACCTGGATAAGTTTCAAAGTATGCTTCAATAATTTTTTTAGCATCCTTTAAGTTTATATCTAACTCTTGAGATAATCTAAATGGTCCAGCCCCATACATTATACTAAAATTTACAACTTTTGCTGTTCTACGNTGAGTGAAATTGACATCTTCTGAATTAATACCAAAAATATTTGCTGCTGTTCTNGTATGAACATCAATATTTTCATTAAAGCAGTTTATTAATTCATTTTCTTTTGAAAAATGTGCCATTATCCTTAATTCAACTTGTGAATAGTCAGCTGCAAATATATATGAACTAGNATCAGAAGCTGTAAAACCTTTTCTTATTTCTCTAGAAATTTCAGTTCTTATNGGGATGTTTTGCAAATTTGGTTTAGTGCTNGATAATCTTCCAGTTGAAGCTATTGTTTGATTAAAAGATGTATGAACTTTTGACGTTAAAGAATTAATATGTGAAGGTATCGCATCTAAATATGTATTTTTCAATTTACTAAAATGACGATAGCTTAGCAACTCTTCAGCTATTGGGTGTTGTTTTTTTAATTCTTCTAAAACATCAACAGATGTGCTTCTTTTTTTNATTGGTTTCAAATCCATTCTATCAAATAGTATTTCTGATAATTGTTTTGGAGAATTAATATTAAATTTTTGTTTTGTAATNTCAAATATATTGTTTGATATAGATTCGATCTGATTTCCAATTTTTTCTGATAATTTTCTGAAAAAATTTACATCAATATTAACTCCCTGATATTCCATTTCAATCAAAACTTTCATNGTAGGTATTTCTATATCATTAAAAATTTTAATAAGGTTCTGACTTTCTAACTCTTTCAATAATTTGATGTACAACTGCAACGCAACATCACTATCCTCACAAGCATAATATGAAATATCTTTTAGTTCNACATCAGACATTAACTTCTGATTTTTACCTTTCTTACCAATTAGATTTTCAATAGGAATCATTTCATAATCAAGATAATCAATNGATAANAGNTCCATTTTATAACTTCTACGATCAGGGTTAAGCAGATGAGCTGCTATCATAGTATCAAACAAATGACCATNAACTTCAATACCATACCTTTTTAAAATTAANATATCAAACTTAATATTTTGACCAACATATAAAACATTCTCTTGGTTGAATATTGGCTTTAGTTTAATAAAAATNTCTTTATAATTAATTTTAGGGGTAACTTCAGTATCGATGTTATTTGGAAACAATATAGGAATNTAATATCCTTGNTCAGGATTTATAGAAATAGCTAAACCAACAATTTCAGCNCTCATAGGGTCAACACCNGTNGTTTCCAAATCAAATGACACAACATCAGATTCTAGAATTAAACNTATAGCAGACTCTAACTGTTTATCATCTAAAATTAAATTATANTTTTTTTTCTTAAGCTCTTTAGGTTCATTTTTAATTTTAATTAAATCAAGTTTTTCTAAACTTGTCGCAATTGATGTTAACTCAAAATCATTAACCATCTTAATTACATTTTCTTTATCCTTGATTGAATTAAACCTAAAACTCTCTTTATTAAAATCAATATCCATATCTGATTTAATTGTAACTAATTTCTTACTAAGATTTAATGATTCTAAATTATCTTGAANTAAATTTTTAATTCGATCATTTTTGATTTGGTCAATATTTTTAATCATATTATCTAAGGTATCAAATTGTTCTATTAACTTAATAGCTGTTTTGGGNCCAACACCTTTAACACCAGGAATNTTATCTGATGANTCACCAATCAAACTTAAGAGGTCAACAACTCTATCTGGATATACTCCCATTTTATTTTTAACTTCTTCTTTTTGAAATTTTGTGGTTGGTTTAAATCTATTTCCTGGTGCGTATACAAAGATATTTTTATTCACCATCTGCAACATATCTTTATCGCCAGAAACTATAAAACTTTCCACATCTTTGGATTCTGCTATTTTTGAAAGTGAACCCATTATATCATCAGCCTCATATCCTGGTTTTTCAATTAATTCAACACCTAAATANCTAATTATNTCTTTTAATATTGGTATCTGAAAAGATATTTCATCTGGCATCTTTTGACGATTTGCTTTATAGTCATCAAAAAGTTCATGTCTAAAAGTCTTACTTTTTGAATCCATTGCTATAACTAAATAATNTGGGTTCTCATCTCTTATAATTTTAAAAAGCATATTTAAAAACCCATAAATAACAGAAGTATGCCTTCCATCTTTAGTAGTAAGAGGATTAGTAATCATAGCAAAATGAGCTCTGTAAATTTGAGCCATTCCATCAATAATAAATAATCTTTCCCTATTATTCTTCATTTTTAAATACTGGAATTTCTTTCATTTTATGTAAATTTTTTGCTCTATGCATTTTATAAATATCTAATGCTTTCATTTGGNTTNGACTGAGNTTTGAAGTGTCNCCATTAAAGTTCATAGCCCACTCTAGCTGATCGTATGTTACACCCAATTGATCTTCATCAGTTCTATCATCATCCCACAATCCATCTGTAGGTTTTGCTTTCATAATAGATTTTNNCACTCCTAATGTTTTGCCAAGCTTATAAACATCAGATTTCATTAAATCTGCAATTGGACTAATATCTACACCACCATCTCCATATTTTGTAAAAAAACCAACTCCAAAATCTTCTACTTTATTACCTGTACCTACCACAATCCCATTTATATTTCCAGCGATTAAATAAAGAGATGACATTCTTATTCTTGCTCTAGTATTAGCAAGAGCAAGTTTATTATCAAATTTTTTTGGAAATACAGATTTAAAGTGATCAAACGCAGAAGTTAAATCAACCTCTATCTTCTCTACATTTGAATATTTTTCCTTTAGCCAGTTACAATGCTCTATACCTCTGTCTGTCTCATCTTGCTTTTGATGAATAGGCATCACAACAACATAGGTCTTATGACCAGTTATCGCACAAAGCGTTGAGGTGACTGCTGAATCTATACCGCCTGAGATTCCAATGACAAAG
>NZRW01000036.1 GCA_002701185.1 Fidelibacterota bacterium | reverse complement strand
TCATATCCAGAAGAAAATTTTGACTGCGATGGCAACTGTGCTGTAGAGGAAGATTGTACAGGCGAATGTGGTGGTGATGCAATTGTGGATGATTGTGGTGTTTGTGAAGGTGATAACACTAGTTGTTTAAATGTTGTTTATTTTGGTGCAGTAACTGAGTCAGATGCTGGTAACAGTATGGAAATTTGGTTATCTGCAGTTACTGACGTAGCTGGATTTCAATTTGATGTTACAGGCGTTAGTGTAAATGATGCAGCTGGCGGTGTTGAAGATCTTGGATGGACAGTGAGTTTTAATGAATCTGGTACTATTATCGGATTTTCATTAACAGGTGATGTTTTAGCAGAAGGTGAACATCTTCTAACTGTACTTGATTTTGGTTTTACAGATACAGAAGCATGTCTAACATTTGAAAATGATGGTGCTCTTGCTGACTCAGCAGGAAATACTTTACCATCTGCAACAGGTGATTGTTACACATTTACATCAGTAGTAGCTGGTTGTACAGATGATACAGCATGTAACTTTGATGATAGTGCAAACTATGATGATGGTTCATGTACTTATCCTGAAGACAACTTTGACTGTGATGGCAATTTTATAGCGACTCAAGTACAAATTATTCATAACTCTGCTAGTCCAACAGTTGATATTTATGTTGATGGTGGTTTAGCAATTGAGGATTTCGAATATAGAACAGCTACACCAGTATTAGTTCTACCTACATCATTTGAGGTTGGTATAGCTCCAGCTGATGGTGATGTCATAGCTACATTCCCATTTGAATTAGCTGAAGGTGGTTCTTATGCAGTAGTTGCTACAGGTTTACTTGGTAATGATGATACACCATTTGGTTTGGCTGCAACAGCAACAACATTTGGTGCTTCTGATGCAGGATTAGTTGGCTTAGAGGTTTATCATGGATCAACAGATGCTCCTGCTGTAGATGTACAAGCAGATGCAAATGAAGGTACAGTTTTAATTTCTAATTTAGCATATGGAGAATTCTCAGGTTATGCTGAAGTTCCAGCAGCAGATTATACGCTTGGTATAGCTCCAGCTGGTGGTGATGCAATCGCTGCATTTACAGCTCCATTATCAGGACTTGGTGGTGGAAGTGCAGTTGTATTTGCTTCAGGATTTTTAAGTGGTGATGACCCAGCGTTTGGATTATTTGCTGCTCTTGCAGATGGTTCAGTACTAGAGTTACCTGCTTTAGGTGCAGATTGTTCTGGCACATGGGGTGGTGATGACTATATAGTTTGTGATGATGGTTCAGAAGTTTGTGATGAGGCAGATTGTCCTGTTTCAAATGCAGTAATGATTGGTTTTGGTGAAGTAACTGATTCTATGGTTGAAGTTACATATGATACAAATGCTGACATTGCTGGTTTCCAATTTACTGTATCAGGTTTAACACTATTATCTGCTGATGGTGGAGCTGCAGCTGATTCTGGATTTACAGTTTCAGTAGGTGCTACTACAGGTATTGTTATTGGTTTTGCTTTTGATGGATCAACTATACCAGCAGGTGCAGGAACTTTAACAAACTTAATGGCATGGAATCCAGATGCTAATACTGAAGCATGCTTAAGTGATGTTATTATATCAGATACAAGTGGTGGAAGTTTTACTGATGTAATGGTAGGTGAGTGTGCAGACATATCTATATTAAATGTTTCTGATGAGTTACCAGGAGAATATAGTTTGTCTCAAAACTATCCNAANCCNTTCAANCCAACAACTAACATTAGTTTTTCAGTTGTAAATTCNGGAGANGTTTCATTAAAAATNTATGATCTTTCTGGAAAAGAAATTAANGAATTAACAGATAATTTCTATACACCTGGANTATATAATGTAATTTGGGATGCTACTGATTTTAATGGAAATCAAGTATCATCAGGAATTTATATTTATCAATTAAAATCAAATGATGGTATTTTATCAAATAGTATGATTTTAATGAGATAATAATTTCTTGAAACATTAATTAAAGGCCATCATCTAATAAATGATGGCCTTTTTTTATTATGAAAAATAAATTACTTATATTTTTAANTTTTATATCAACATCAATATCATTTTACAATTATGATTTAGATGATTGGTTTTTTATTATTGAACCAAACAATATTGTTTCANTAACACAGGATTCATTTAATCTNCATTTTTTAGCTGAAAATGGTATTTTTTCTTATGACTTNATAACTGAGGAATTTTTTTTTAATGTTAATTTATCAAGTAATATTAATGATGAAAAAAAATATTTAATTCACTATGAAAAATCAAATGATTACTTTTTTGTTTTAACAAAAAAACACATNTTATATAAGTCAAGTGTTAGTTCTTATTGGAATGAAAGAAGATTGTCTGATTTTAATATACCCTCTATAAACTCAATCAAGAACATTGGTTTTAATGATCAGTATATATTTATTGAAAGTAAAAATAATTTTACAGTAATAAATTCGTTTTCAATGTTATTTGAGAAGCAAACNAATATTGATGNCTATAACAATATTAATTGGATTAACAATCAAATTAACTCATTAGACTTAAGAGATTTTTATACTTTTGGTGATGATAGAATATATGAAAATTATATTTTAGACGAATCTGAATTAGAACACTTTGCCACTTGTTCAATATTAGATAAGTATGAAAATTTATGGATTGGTATGAATACAGGTGCTATATATAAGGTTGATGATTCTTCATATGAAATAATGAGAATAAANACTGGTCCAAGAGTTAGTTTTATATCAAGCGTTTATAATGATGATGATGGTAACTGGTTTTTTATGGATAATTATTATAAGCGAACTGGTTATGAGGATTCAAACTTTGAGGGTTATATTTTATCTATATGGAATGAAAATACTAATAATTGGNTTCATATACCTAAAAATGATAATATCCTTATAAATGATATAACAATAAATAATGTTNAAAAATATGATAATTTTATACTTTTTTCTACATTTAATGGATTAATAATTTATGATATTGAATATGCTNTCTGGCATCATAGTTATAATTTTTTAAATGTTTCAAATAGAGTTGTTTGGGATGTTAACTTTTATAATGATAAAGTTTATGTTTCAACCTCTAATGGAATTGTAGAATGTAATTTTACCATTATTGATAATNAATTTAAAATATACCAAAATAAGATAATGTTTAAAAATTCAGAGATTTATGATTTTAANATCAAAAATGATGAACTTTTTATGTCAGGTTCAGAAGGATTATTTAATTATAATCTTAATACAAATGAGTTAACTATTATTGATAACAGAATATATAAAAATATCGAAGTTTTTGACGCATATATTCTTGCTTCAAATAAAAATTTATGGCTTATAGATGATAGTGGAAGAGAGCTTATATCAAATAGAGTTAAAGATTTTAATGTTAGTGAAAATAAGATATGCAGTACAGATCGTAATGAAATTAAAATAATTAACCTAGATACAAAATATGAATGGTTATTATCGAAAAATGATATAGGAAAGAATGATTTTATCTATTCAATTGACTGTGATGATGAATGGTTGTGGTTTACGAGTAATTTAGGTGTATCTTATTTTAAATGGAGTAACTATGAAAGATAAGTTGATATTTTTATCAGTAATATTAATCATTTCTTGTACTACAAAAAAAGATAACTTAACGTATGAGGGAAATTTAGATTTTTGGACTAAAGATTTTAGTGAGATAGAATTAGTGATGTCTTACATAATGAATACCAATGATTATAGGCAGCTAAGAAAACTAGATGGATATGAGAAAAGTACATATTTAGATAATTATTGGCTTTCAATAGACCCAGACAAGGGTACAGATAAAAACGAGTTATTTGAAGAGTTTAAGCTTAGAGTATTAGAATCTAAGGATTTGTTTTATGGTATTGATGGTGGTTTAATATCTGATAGGGCGCGCATTTATGTCATTTATGGCCCTCCAAATGATGAGTTTAAAACCAGTAGCTATAGTAATAATAATGTTGAAATATTAGTTTGGAAATATAAATCAGGCTATGAATTTAATTTTATTATTGATAGCTTTGGTCGTTATAAATTAATTAATAATTAGTTATAAGGATATGTGGGATTTAATATTTAATAGAAATAAAAAACATTTGCCGAACTATTTTTCATTTTCTCAGATTAGTTCATTTGAGATGTGTCCTATGCAATATAAATTAATTTATATTGATGGTATAAAAAGGAAATATGAGAGTATCGAATCTTACATGGGAAAACGAGTTCATAGTGTTTTAGAATGGTTATATAAGCCAGAAAATAAAGAAAAAATTATTAATTTTGATAGAATATGTGAAGAATATGATAAAGATTGGGTTGATAAATGGAACTCAAATATTTTCGTTGTAAATGTTAAATATAACAGAAAAGAAAAAAAATATGAATTTCCACTTCTGTCTGAAAAAGAATTAGAACGAAAACATAATTTATTTTATAGTATTGGTAAAGAATGTTTATCTAATTATTATAAAGATTTTTATCCTTTTGATCAGAGCGTTTTTGGTAGGGAATTAGAACTTACTTTTAACGTAAGAGAATATGATAAAAATTCTGAACCAAAATTTGATAAAGTATCAGGAGATTGTATTAAAGAAGGTACACCTATTAAAGAATATCCATTTAAAGGCATAATTGATCGAATTGATAAACCTTATGAAAAAAAATGGGAAATACATGATTATAAAACTGGAAAAAGAGCTAAAAATTANAGTCAACTAAAAAATGATTTTCAGTTGGCNTTATATCAAATAGGNGTAAAGGAAAATTTNAAGGATGTTGGTGAAATCAACTTAATATGGCATTCTTTAAGNCATAATACAAATATNACAATATCTCATAATGATAAGCAGCTATATANATTAGAGAANAAAATTGTTACNATNATAAAAAAAATTAAAAAATCTATAACTAATCTTGATAATTTTAAACCAAAACAAGATCATGAAAAATCCACTATTTGTAATTGGTGTCCTGTTTGGGAAAAATGTGAAGCAAAAACAGGTTTACCCAATCCTTCATTTAATAATTTAATAACAATTAATCAAAAATAATTTTAATGAATTATAAAATAGTATCTCCTGAAACAGTTAAAGAATTTGAGAGCTATTACTATCTAAGATGGGAATTATTAAGAAAGCCACTTAATAAAAAATTAGGAACTGAAAAAGATTCTATTGAAAATTCTTCAATTCATAGAATGGTAACAGATAAAAATTGTATTATTGCAGTAGGTAGATTACATCATAACAACCTTTATGAATCACAGATAAGATATTTTGCAGTCAAAGAAAATTATAGAAAGCAAGGTATTGGNCGNTATTTGATGAACGATTTAGAAAATNTTGCAAAAAAAAATAATCGCTCTCATATTATTTTAAATGCAAGAGAAAATGCAGTTATTTTCTATAAGAATCTTGGCTATGAAGTTGTCAAAGAATCATATNTTTTATTTGATAAAATACAGCATTTTGAAATGAAAAAAGTTCTTTAATCTTTCAAGATTACTTAAATTACTGCTCATATTTTTTTAAAATCAAATGAGTCATTCTTTAGAAAAAATTGCATTTCATACATTAGGTTGTAAATTAAATTTTTCAGAAACTTCAACTATGGTTAGAGATTTTGTCCAACGTGGATACTCAATAGTAAAAGGTTTTGAAAATGCTGATATTCATGTTATAAACACATGTTCTGTTACAGATAAAGCTGATAAAAAAGCAAAAAAAATCATTAATAAAATAATACAAACAAGTAGCAATCCCTATATAACAGTCTTAGGTTGTTATGCGCAACTAAAACCTAAAGAAATTTCTAAAATAAATGGAGTAAATCTTGTTATAGGCGATAAAGAAAAATTGAATGTTGCAAAGCATGTATTAGAAAATTATAANAAAACTTCTTCCAAAGTAATTCATTCATCAATTGAAAACTCAATAAATTTTAGTTCATCTTATTCAATGAATGATAGAGTTAGATCTTTTTTAAAAATTCAAGATGGTTGTGATTATCCATGTACTTATTGTACAATTCCAAAAGCTAGAGGTAAAAGTAGGAGTGATTCAAAATCTAATATTTTAGATAATATAAAAATTTTAGAAAAAAATAATATATCAGAAATTGTGATAACTGGTGTTAATATTGGTGACTATGGGAGATTATCTTCAAATGACACCTTATTAGATTTGCTTGAGGAAATAGAAAAAGAGTCACAAATTAATAGATTTAGAATTTCTTCTATCGAACCTAACCTTTTAACAGAAAAAATTATTACTTTTATAAAAAATAGTGATAAATTTTTACCACACTTTCACATACCATTACAATCTGGAAATGATAAAATACTTAAGTTGATGAAAAGAAAGTACAACACAAAAATGTACAGGCAAAAAATTGAAATGATTAAATCAACTATTCCAGAAGCATGTATAGGTGCAGATGTTATAGTTGGTTTTCCAAATGAATCTAGTAATGATTTTCTCAAAACATTTGATTTTATTGAAAGTTTAGATATTAATTATCTTCATGTTTTTTCATATTCAGATAGAACAGATACTTTAGCTTCAAATATGAAAAATCAAGTTTTAAATGATGAAAAGATTTTGAGAAGTAGATCTTTACATAAATTATCAGATTCAATGAGATATAATTTTTATAAATCGAACATTGGTAAAGTTAAAAAAGTTTTATTTGAGACAGAGGTAGAAGATGGATATGTCATTGGTTTTTCTGAAAATTATATTAGAGTTAAAGTAAAAGGCGATAAAAAAATGCTTAATAAAATTTTTAATGTGAAATTATTATTCATAGAAAATGATAAAATTATTGGAGAAATATATTGATTGATAAACCGTTTATAGGAATTGCTGGCAATATTGGTGTAGGTAAAACAACCTTTACTAAAATTTTATCAAAAAGAATGAATTTAATTCCATATTATGAATCTGTTGATGACAACCCTTACTTATCAGATTTTTATTCNAATATGGAAAGATGGAGCTTTAATCTGCAAATTTATTTTTTACAGCATAGATTTAGACACCACATAGAAATCATGAATTCTGAATCAGGTGTAATACAAGATAGAACCATTTACGAGGATTTTTCTATTTTTGCATACAATTTATATGAAATGAAAATTATGTCAGAAAGAGACTGGTTAACCTATAAGGATTTATTTACCAATATGACTCAATTTCTTAAAAAGCCAGATTTAATCATTTATTTAAAAGCATCAACTGATACGTTGATAAGTAGAATTAAAAATAGAAATCGTGGTTATGAAAAAGATATTAGCGAAGAATATCTACATAAATTAAACATATATTACAAAAGATGGTTTTCACAAAATCTAGATTATAATGTATTAGAAATTAATACAAATAATTTCAATATTTTTAATGACATTGACATGTTTGAAAAAATATGTGATGATATAAATAATAAACTTAAATAAATTATTATTATGAAAAAGGCTATAGTTGTTTTTGCTTCAGGGACAGGTTCAAATTTCAAGAATATAGTTGAAAAAATTAAGATTCATAACCTTGATGCTGAAGTTGTTTTGCTTGTCTCAAATAATTCAAATTGTAATGCAGTAACTTTTGCAAAAAAAAATAACATAAAAACTTTCATATACAATTCAAAAAAATATCCAAACGATTTTAATCAAGATATTTTATTGAAAAAAATTAAACAATATGAAATAGATTTAATTATTTTGGCTGGTTATATGAAGAAGATATCAAAAAATCTTATTAAAAATTATAAGAATAAAATATTAAATATTCATCCGTCATTACTTCCAAAATATGGAGGAAAAGGTTTTTATGGAATGAAGGTTCATGAAGCAGTGTATGCTAATAAAGATAAAAAAACTGGGGCTACAGTACATTTTGTTGATGAAGATTATGATACTGGCCCAATCCTGATCCAAAAAGAAATAAATTTGAAATTAGATGAAAAACCTTCAAAAATTTCAGACAAAGTATTGGAGCTTGAACATGAAATATATTTTAAAAGTGTGCGATTATTTTGTGAAGATAAAATACTTTGGAAAAATAATAAACCATTAATAAAGGAATGAAAAGTTGAAAAAAGCATTAATTAGCGTATGGAATAAAGATAATATTGTTGAACTAGGTAAATTTTTAGTCAAAAATAATTATGAAATAATTTCAACAGGTGGTACTAAGAAAATTCTTGAAGATAATAGCATTAAAGTTACTTCTGTATCTGAAATTACTAATTTTAATGAAATTATGAATGGTAGAGTTAAAACATTACACCCAAATCTTTTTGGGGGAATTTTAGCAGATAAAAATAATGATAATCATCTGAGAGATTTATCTACTATAAACGCCAGTGTCATAGATTTGGTTGTTGTTAATTTATATCCTTTTGAAGAAATGTCTAACAAATCTGATTTATCTCTAGATAAACTTATTGAATATATTGATGTTGGTGGCCCATCAATGTTAAGAGCAGCAGCTAAAAATTTTCAATCTGTAATTACTTTATGTAGTCCATGTATGTACGAAGATTTTATGATTGAATTTTCAAAAAATTTAGGAAAATTTGATTATGATACTAGGAAAAGATATGCAAGACGGGTATTTCTAGAAACATCAAAGTATGACTCCATTATTTATAGCCAATTTTCAGATACTAATGATAAAAAATTGCCAGAGTCCTTAAATATTAATTTAAGTAAAAACTTTGATTTGAGATATGGTGAAAACCCTCATCAATTTTCTTCTTTTTATACAGATANAGATTCATCAATTTTTAAACAATTATCTGGNAAGAAGTTATCNTATAATAATTTTTTTGATATAGAAACATCTATCAGAATTGTAAATGAATTTGATGAAATTTGTTGCTGTATTATCAAACATTCCAATCCATGTGGTTTTGCTGTTGGGGATGATTTGGTTCAAAGTTTCAAAAGAGCAGTTTCTTGTGATCCNATAAGTTATTTTGGGGGCATNGTTGGATTNAATAGAAAAATTACTCCTGATATTGCNAAAAAATTAATTGAACCTTTTTTAGAATGTATAGTATGTCCAGAAATTGANCCAGAAGCGTTAAAAATTTTAAAAATGAAGAAAAATCTAAGAGTAATTACATATAACACNAATTATAATTTCTCNAGTACATCTGTTAGATCAGTTCTTGGTGGNATGTTATCACAAACTAATTCAACAAATTTTAATTATGACGATTGGAAAAAAGTAACAGAAATTGAGCCAAATAAAAAAGCACATAAAGCTCTTGAGCTTGGTTGGAAAATCGTTAANTATGTAAAATCAAATGCTATTGTAATAGCTAATGAAAAACAAATTATAGGTGTAGGTGCTGGNCAAATGTCNAGAGTTGATAGTGTNAAAATTGCTTTACAAAAATGTAAAGAAAATAATTTTGATTTTAATAATGCTGCTTTAGCTTCTGATGCATTCTTTCCCTTTCCAGACTCGATTGAGGTAGCAAATAAAGAAGGTGTTAATCATTTTATTCAACCTGGAGGTTCAATTAAGGACAAAGAAATAATAAAAGTTGCTAATAAATTAAAAGTATCTATGATTTTTACTAATCAAAGATTATTTTTTCATTAGGATATTATAAGGATTAGTTATGTTTTCATCATTATTTAATAAATTGGGTGCATTTAAAGGTTCNGACATTGCTATAGATTTAGGTACGGCTAATACTTTAATCTGGATTAAAAATGAAGGCATAGTATTAAANGAGCCATCNGTTATTGCAAAGGATACTGTTAGTGACAATGTGATGGCTGTCGGTATTGAAGCAAAAAAAATGCTTGGAAGACATCCAAGTGGTATAATTGTTGAAAGACCTTTAAAAGATGGAGTAATATCNGATTTAGATTTAGCTACTGAAATGTTGCAAACCTTTATTAAAAAAATAAACATTGGTAGTTTTGCTAGNCCTAGGATTGTTATATGNATTCCATCAAGTTGTTCTTCACTAGAGCAAAGAGCAGTTAAAGAGGCTGCTGAAAATTCAGGTGCAAAAGAAGTGTATTTAATAACGGAACCAATGGCAGCAGCTATTGGTTTAGGTGTTGATGTNTCTTCNTCGACTGGTCANATGATTGTTGATATNGGTGGAGGTACAACNGAAATTGCAGTGATTGCATTAAATGGCGTTGTTTCCTTAAAAGCAATACGTATGGCTGGTGATAAGCAAACTTTATCAATAAAAGAATGGATAAATGTAAATCATCAATTACAAATTGGGTTAAAAATGGCTGAGCACATTAAAGAAAAAGCAGGTTCAGCAGTNATTGATAGGGGNCAAGATAGGGTAAATATAGAGGTNACAGGAAAGAGTGTTATGGACGGCATACCTAAAACAATNACCATATCAAAAGATGAAATAACAAAAGCATTAAGTCCATCAGTGTCTGCTATATCAGATGCAATCAGACAAGCTTTAGATCAGACACCAGCAGAGCATGCTGTTGATATTAAAGAAAATGGTATTATATTAACAGGGGGAGGTTCACTATTAGATGGGNTAGATGTTTTTATTAGAAGTAGAACNAATCTTCCTGTTTTNATTTCTGAAGATCCGTTNCTTGCAATTGTAAAAGGAACGGGAGTTGTTATAAGTGATATTAAAAAGTATGTTGATGATAAAATTTTAATAATGGTATAGTTTTAAAAGATAAATGAGAAAAAGAAAATTAAAGCTCAATAAGAAGGTANNNNCTCTNATTTTAGGCTTTTTTGTTTCAATNTTACTTTTTTCATCTAAAGATTTNNNTCAAATAAAACATTTTAAGCTNCAATTTTCCAACTTTTTTTCAGCTTTGTATNAACCAAAAGCNTTTTTCAACGATATNAATTATCTTTCTTCNGANAATGATTCTTTGCTAAATCATATAAAAANAATAAGNGAAGAAAATTTAAACTTGAAACAGCGAATCAGAACTATTAATGATCATTTAAATTATGATAAGAAACTAGATAAGCTTATTCATAATTTTACTTTNACACCTGCTAAAGTNATAAATCATTCTTTAACAAAATCAACTCATATTTTTAATGTNAATGTTGGTACAAATGATGGTATTTCTAAAAAATATAAAGCTGTAATTAACTATGATGGAAATTTAGTTGGAAAAACATGGTATGTATCTGAAGAAACTACACAAGTTCACAAAATATCAGACAGAAATTTTCATGTTTATGTAAAAACTAAAAACGAGGTTTTTGGTCAATTTTCATTTAAAAGTGGTAAATGGGGTATTATTGAATCTGTATCTAAACAATACGAAAAATCATTAAATATTGGTGACATATTTTATACTACAGATGATTCAAATATTTATCCGGAAAATATTCCTGTTGCTAAAATTATTGATATCCAAAACCGAAGAAATGAGCTCGAACTTTATATTAAAGTTGAAATTATTGCTGATTTAAATTCTTTAAAAAATATTTTTATTGTTCAGTAAATGGTATTTTTTCTACTAATAATATTACATTTATATTTT
>NZRW01000035.1 GCA_002701185.1 Fidelibacterota bacterium | reverse complement strand
ATTCTATATCATAGATTGTTGTAAGCTCATTTTCTTGATATTGTTGAGTAATAAATAATCCTGAATCTGGTATAGGATTTAAAATTATATCTACTAATAATACAACATCTAAGATGTCTAAATAGCCATCTTGATTTAGATCGCCATTGTCATTTGCTGTATCATCTAATATATATGAAACTAATGTTACTATGTCAGCTACATTAATTTCACCATCATCATTTATATCTCCATTAGTACGATTTATCTGGCCATAAATATTAGTTGTCAATAATATTATAATAAGTAAATACTTTATCATGCTAAAATATACAAAATCAAACCTGTATTATGGTGTGTTTCTTGAAAAATTGCTGTTTTGCAATTAATAAAAGAAAAAGCCTCTGTAAAAGAGGCTTTCTAATTTGTTGTCGAGGTGGCAGGATTTGAACCTGCGACCCCCTGCTCCCAAAGCAGGTGCGCTAACCGGACTACGCTACACCTCGAACAAAATTCTCGGGCCGTAAATTAGTTTGGTTAGAGTATTTAATGCAAATTAAATTTAATTAAGTTCCTTGTTTTTTATACAATCTATATATTATAAATTTTAAGCATGAAAGTTTTAAATAGATATATCCTTAAAGAGTTCATTCAATCTTTTGTGATTTCAATTTCTATTATCTATACAATTTTATTAATTCAATTAATGATAAAATTATTAGATAAATTTTTAGGAAAAGGATTTGATTCTATATTTTTATTAAAACTACTATTTTATAATACTGCATGGATTATTGCAATGGCAATTCCAATGGCAGTTTTAGTAGCATCTATTTTAACTTACGGAAAGTTATCATCTGATAATGAAGTTGTTGGTTTTAAATCAACTGGGATTAGCGTCTTAGATATAGTCAAGCCATCTTTATTTACTTCTATTATCATTGCAATAATCACAATCTACTTTAGTTGTAATATTTTACCTGCAATGAATTATAAGGCAAGACAACTAAATCATGAACTATCTAAAAAAAGGCCAGATGTAGAATTTGATGAAAATATCTATTCAGATTTAATTCCAAATCACATCGTTAAATTTAAAACTAGAGATAAACAAAATAAATCTAAGTTTTACGATATTATTATCCATCAGGTATTTAATAATAGATTAAATAGAAGTGTTATTGCTGATTCAGTTATTTTAAGTAGCAATGATGAGAGTATTATGTTTAATCTTTTTGATGGTACGATTCATGAAAGAATATCAACTAATGAAGAGTATAGACAGATAAATTTTAAAAATTATAAACTTAGTGTACCAATTGATAAAAATAATAATAGAAAAATTAAATACGTTAGAGGTGATAGAGAGTTGACTTTAGCAATGTTAAATCATAATATTGATTCTCTAACTAACAAAATATCATATCTCAAAAATAAAATTAATAAACGACTAGACTTATTTAATATTGATACAACTAATGTTAATTTCAACAATTTACTTACTCAATTAGAAATTGAAAATAAAGATTCGTTAAGTAAAATATCAAATAGAGATCAAGAAAAAATATATAATGTAAAAGCAAAAGCTAACAAAACAATAATTTCTGGTTATTTGAAAAATATTGATAGAAGCTTAAATAAAATTAATAGAAATACTGTTGAAATACACAAAAAATTTGCAATCCCAATTGCTAGTATTATTTTTTTGTTAATTGGTGCACCTTTAGGTATAAAAATGCAAAGAGGTAATATGGCTGTAAGTATGTCTATTAGTTTAATGTTTTTTATATTGTACTATATTTTAATAGTTGGGGGTGAACAATTAGCTGATAAAAATTTGTTTAATCCTATACTTTCTATGTGGTTACCAAATTTAATTGTTTTAGCATTTGGTATTTTTATTTTGAGGTTTAAAAAATAATGTATGAACTTATAAAACATAAGCGAGAATCCAGAGAACACTCAAAAGAAGATATTCAATTGATTGTAAATTCATTTGTTGATGGCAGCGTACCTAATTACCAAATTGCCGCTTGGCTTATGGCAGTTTATTTAAATGGTATGACAAACTTAGAAACTGCATTTTATACTCAATCTTTAACTAATTCAGGTAAAAAAATTAAATTTAATAATCTTAATGGGCCAATTGTTGATAAACATTCTACAGGGGGTGTAGGTGATAAAGTCTCATTAATATTGGGCCCGATTCTAGCAGCATGTAATTGCTATGTACCAATGATTGTTGGTAGAGGGCTTGGACATACTGGAGGTACGCTTGATAAATTAGAATCAATCAGTAATTATAATGGTTTTTTAAGTGTAGATAAATTTAAAAATATTGTAAAAGATATAGGAGTCTCAATTATTGGTCAGACTAATGAAATTTGTCCTGCAGATAAAAAAATATATGCATTAAGAGATCTGACAGCAACAATCGAATCCAATCCATTGATTTGTGGTAGTATATTGAGTAAAAAGATAGCTGAAGGTATTAATTATTTAGTAATGGATATAAAAGTTGGAAATGGTGCTTTTATGAAAAATGTTGATCAAGCAAAAACACTAGGTGAATACTTGAAAAATGTTGGTGAACAGTCTAACTTAAAAATTAACTATTCAGTTACTGACATGAATCAACCTTTAGGAAATTATTCTGGACTAATATGTGAAGTTATTGAATCTATAAATACATTAAAGGGTGATGGTCCGCAAGATTTGAAAGAAGTGACATTTCATTTAGCTGAAAAATGCCTTTTATTATCTGGAGTAGAAAATGCTAGACAAAAAATTATTGACGTAATTAACAATGGTTCTGCATATGAGAAATTTGAGAAAATGATATTTGCTCACGGTGGTAAAATCAAATCTATAAGTTTAAACCCTTCATCAAACAAAATAATCAAATCTTCAGAAGAAGGTTATTTAAATATAATTGATACTAAACGTATTGGGATGGCNATTATAGAACTTGGAGCAGGAAGAAAGAAAATTGAAGATACCGTCGATTCACAAGCTGGAATTAGATTTTTCAAAAAACATGGAGATATGNTTAAAAAAAATGAACCAATTTTTGAAGTTTTCAGTTCAGATAAANATAAAATTAAAGTTGCTCACAAGATGATTAATCAATCAATACAAATAATAAATCAATTGCCAAATCAGTATAAATTAATATATTAAGTATGCGCTCAAAACTAATTATATCAGCTAATGGAATCGATAGAAAAGGGATTGTTTCAGAAATTTCGTCNATAATCAGCCAAAACAATGGAAACATTGAAACTAGTAAAATGATTGGATTAGAAACTGAATTTGCNCTTTTAGTTCTAATTGATATTGATAATGATAAAATTGAATCTCTAAGAAATAATCTGAATCAAATTACATCTTTATCTTTCAAGTTTATTGAAACACAATCGAATACAAATAATCAATTTAATAACAGATATCATTTATATATAAACGGAGCTGATAACGAGGGTATTGTTCATGCATTTTCTAAATTTCTATCAAGTATTGACATTAACATTGATGAAGTTAGTACTAAAATTGAAAATGCTCCAATGTCTGCAACACCCCTATTTATGATGGATATTNTAATCGGATCAAAAACTAAATTAGATATTGGAGATGTTAGTAATAATTTAAATGAAATTGCAACTAAATTAGGTGTTGATGTTTCTTTAAAATCTATTTAATTACATTCTATTGGTTCAAAGTCTTCTAAAAAAAGTTCGTTGTAACTTTGCCTGCAAAACTTATTTGCAACACATATTTCAGAACTNTTATCTTTACAAACTTTAATCTTTGAAACACCGTCTGGTATATATTCCCATGAATCATTTGATGGATCAAGTTCATATCTATTACCTAATAAGTAATAATCACCAATTTCATAAATTTCTTTCATTGTTTTTGCAAAAATTGGTAACGCGGTGGATGANCCATAAGAATTTTCACCTAATCTTACTCTCTTGTCATCCATTCCAATCCAAACTCCCATAGATATTTCAGGAGTAAATCCTACAAACCATGCATCAGTTTGTTTGTTGGTTGTACCAGTTTTACCTGCACATGGAATTGTAATAGATGAAGAATTAATTTCTTGTTGATTATATCGACTAAATTTTCCATTCTTATCAAAATCTCTATATTCAAAACCAAAATCATATTTTGTTCTTAANGCGTGCCCAGTACCTCTTCCATATATATAATCACCTTCATTATATTTTCCATTTCCATCTGTATCATCAAACTTAAACTTATATTCATCAACTATATCTCTCATCATATCTAATAGNATATATGATGAAGCTTCAGTTTCAACTACTTCAGGCTGGGGTAAAAAACTCTTGATTAATTTTCCATCTTTATCCATAATTTTATTAATAATCATAGGCTCAAGATATGTNCCTGAATTTGCAATAGCAGAATAGGCAGATGTAATTTCAATTGGCTTCACTTCTGATGAACCCAAAGTTATTGATGGCACAGGATTAATTGGTGTTGTAATTTTAAACTTATATGCTGTGTTTTGAATTGATGTTGGATTTATTTCTAAATCTTCCATAATTCGTACTGAAATTAAATTAACAGAACCATAAAGTCCTTGTCTTAAAGTATATATACCTCCAACTTCATTATTCCAATTTTCAGGAACCCAATAACCTATTTTATCTTTGATAGAAACATTCTGATTCATTAGTGTTGTAGAAGGGGAATATCCTAAATTTAAAGCAGACAAATAGACAAAAGGCTTAAATGTAGAGCCAGGTTGCCTTGATGAGAGGGTTGCTCTGTTAAAATANTCATGATATTCATCTTCTTGTCTTCCACCAATCATACCAAGTACCGATCCAGTTTTAATATCAAAAATAACTGCTGCACCTTGAACTAAAAGTTTACTTCTCAAATCATGAGGGATAATTTCATTATTTTTTAAAATGCTTTTTACATTTGAAAAACATGCTTTTCTTAAACTATCTCTCATTGAATTACGTTGTTTTTTCAGTATAGAAAGTTTACTTGCAGTTCCTTCTTCAACAAGATTATCTTCAGTTTGAATATCAGAGTCTTGTGATAAAGAATATATTTGCCTATTAAGATTCATATAAAGAGAATCATTAAAGATATTAACTTTATCAGCCTCTACACAGGAGCAAATATTTTTTAATCTATCATTGTAAATATCTTCTTTTTTAAGAATAGTATTATTAAAATTTTTCTGTAAACCATTTTCTTCAGATAATAAAACTTCATTAAATGCATTTTCTAAAGCATTTTGTATTCTACTATCAATTGTAGTATAAATAATTAATCCACCGTTTTTGTAATTAGTNTTATTTAATTTTTTTAACTCTTTTTCAACATATTGAACATAATAAGGAGTATATTTTCTTTTATCAAGAGTGGGTTTTGAGGGAAGTTCTTGTAATTTAGCAATTTCAAAATCACTTTTATTAATAAATCCCTCTTTTAGCATATTATTCAGTACTATATTTCTATATTTTGTAGCATTTATGGGATGCCTAAAAGGAACTCTATTGTTTGGNGCTGGNAAAATACCAATTAATAANCTACTCTCATGCAATTCTAATTCNCTTACATCTTTTCCAAAAATCATTTTTGATGCTTTTTGAATGCCCCACATTGGTCGAGACTTTAAATTACCAAAATATACAGAATTTAAATACATTTCTAAAATTTCTCTTTTAGTATATACCTGCTCAATTTTAATTGCTAATAAAATTTCTTTAATTTTTCGAGTTATTGTTTTTTCATGTCCAATATCTTGAAAATTAGTATCATAAAGATTTCTTGCAAGCTGCATAGTCACTGTACTACCACCCTGTGCTCTTGCATTAGTTAAAATATTAATTGATAAAGATCTAACAATAGAGGGAATATGGATACCATAATGATTAAAAAAGTTTCTATCTTCACTAGCTATAAGTGCATTAATTAAATGTTCAGGAATATTACTTATATCAACAACCTCTCGATTTGAATCAAAATCATAGAATTCGTAAATAACTTTGTTATCTGATGAAATAATTTTTGATAATTGTTTAGGTTTATAATCTTTTAATAGATCAACTGAAGGTAAACCGTAAAACATACTATTAGGATTAATAGTATCATTATCTATGGAGTGACTTATTTGATAAAATTTCAATAAAAGAATGATAAATACTAATAAAAAAAAAGATGAAGAATAAAAAAAAAGTTTAAAGTATTTATTATTTTTTATTGTCATCATTAGGTTGAATCATACTAAATGGATCTAAAATTTTCTCTAATTCTTCATTACTTAAAATCTTATCTTCAATACAAACTTCTCTAACTGTTTTGTCATTTTTGAAAGCTTTTTTTGCTATACTAGCAGCTTTATCATAACCAATAATAGGAGCTAATGATGTACACATTGCTAAACTATCTTCAATATAGCCATTACATTTATTTTTATTTGCACTCAAATCATTGAGTAATTTTTCTCTAAACATTTTCATACCATTTGAAAGTATATTGATTGATTCTAATATATTTGAACCAATTAAAGGTAACATTAGATTTAATTCAAATACTCCTCCCATACCTCCAAGTGCTATAGCACTATCATAGCCAACAACTTGAGAAGTTACTTGTATTAATGATTCACAAATTACAGGATTGACTTTTCCAGGCATAATTGAAGAACCTGGTTGAACTGGAGGAAGAACAAGTTCTCCTAATCCTGACCTTGGGCCAGACCCTAACCATCTAATATCATTTGCTATTTTGTAAAGAGACACCGAAAGTGTTTTTAAAGAACCAGATAAATGTACAACACTATCTTGAGTTGCTTGTGATTCAAAATGGTTATCAGATTCAGTAAAATTTAAACCTGTAATTACAGACAATTCATGTGCTACGAGCTTACCAAAATCTTTATGTGTGTTAATACCGGTACCAACTGCTGTGCCACCTTGAGCTAATTTTAATAAAAATGGTAAATCATTTTTGATTCTTTGAATAGAATTTTCAATCATTTTAGAATAACCAGAAAACTCTTGACCAAGTGTTATTGGTGTAGCATCTTGAAGGTGTGTTCTTCCAATCTTAATTATATCTTTAAATTCATCAGTTTTTTTATCAATGGAAATTTTTAAATTCTCAAGTTCTGGTAATAACCTTTTATCTATTTCTAGAGATGTTGCTATGTGAATTGATGTTGGTATTACATCATTACTTGATTGACCATAATTAACATGATCGTTTGGATGAACTAATTTTTTATCTCCCTTATTTCCTCCTAAAATTTCACATGCTCTATTGGCAATTACTTCATTTGCATTCATATTAGATGAAGTGCCTGACCCGGTCTGATATATATCTACTATAAATTGATCATCAAATTTACCTTGAATAACCTCATCACAAGCTTTAACTATCGCATCTTTAATTTTTGTATCAATAAAATTTAAATTATTATTGACTATAGCAGCAGACCTTTTAATCATTGCTATAGCAGCAATCATTGATCTTGGAATTTTTGTAGAACTTATTTGAAAATTATCAAAAGCGCGTTGTGTTTGGGCTCCATAGTAACATTCATCAGGGAGCGAAATTTCTCCCATTGTATCTTTTTCGATTCTCATTTATTTTCTCCTGAAAAAGGAAATGAAATTAGCTTATTTCCCAGGTATTATTTGTATAAATCAAATCTTCTAATTTACCTGAACCTTTTGATTTAGTTTGTTCATCTATCTGATTAGTAAACAATTCATCATATGTGGGTTTGGACTCAACATAAAAAACACCAAAAGGTGTAGGCAACAATTCATCATATGTCATTTCACATATTAGCATAGCTAAGTTTTTATCATACTTATCATGTACAAGCAGATCATCTTTTGAATAATCATCTAAACTAACAACTTTTAATTTAAATCCATCCAAAATAATTCCTTTTGGTGCATCTTTGAATCCAAAAACCATTGGTTCATCATGATTCAAATATATNACATTATCTAATTTTGTATCTCTNTTTGTTAAAATAGAAAAAGCACCATCATTAAATATGTTGCAATTTTGATATACCTCTATAAATGAAGAACCCTTATGCTCATGACTTTCTTTATAAATTACTCCTTGACCTTTAATATCTTTATCAATAGTTCGAGCAATAAATGTAGCTCCAGCTCCAAGAGCTAAGCTTGGAGGATTAAATGGGTAATCCAAAGATCCCACAGGAGTAGATTTAGTTAATTTTCCAACTTCAGAGGTTGGTGAATATTGCCCTTTTGTTAATCCGTAAATTCTATTGTTAAACATTAAAATATTTAAATCTACATTTCTTCTCAAAATATGAATAAAGTGATTACCTCCAATGCTCATGGCATCTCCATCACCAGTAATTAACCAAACAGATAAATTTGGATTTGCTAATTTAGCTCCAGTTGCTACTGCAGGAGCTCTACCATGAATAGAATGAAATCCATAAGTGTTCATATAATATGGAAATCTACTTGAGCAACCTATACCTGAAACAACTAAAAAATCTTCCCTTGCTACTCCTAAATCAGGAAATGTTTTTTGTACTGAATTTAAAATTGAATAGTCACCACAACCTGGACACCATTTTATATCCTGATCTGAAATAAAATCTTTTTTAGTTAATTTATCTTTAATCTCAGGCATAATGTTAATTTCCTTCTATAATTTGTTCAATTTTTTCAAAAATATCAGATGTTGTAAAAGGTTTACCTGACACTCTATTGAAATTTACTGTGTCAATAAGAAATTTGCTACGAACAATTGTAGATAGCTGACCTAAATTTATTTCTGGAATTAAAACTTTATTAAACTTTAATAATATTTCAGCTAAATTTTTTGGGAACGGGTTAATATGTTTTAAATTTACATGAGATACAGAAATACCATTTTTAATAGCTTTTTCAACAGCTGCTCTACATGCTCCATAAGTTCCTCCCCAACTTAAAACTAATAATTCACCATTAGATTCACCATAAACTTTTAGGTCAGGTATAAAATCTGCAATGACATCTATCTTTTGCTGTCTTAATTTAACCATATAATCATGGTTATCTGCATCATAACTAACATTTCCAGTATTTGCTGCTTTTTCTAGCCCACCAATTCTATGCTCTAAACCAGGAGTTCCAGGTAANGCCCAATCTCTAGCTAAAGTTTCATCATTTCTNTTGTANGGAGCAAATTTTTCATCAGATGTTTTTTTAACAATTCTTGTATTAATTTTAGGAAGTTNATCTAAATNAGGTAATCTCCATGGCTCTGATCCATTTGCAATATAACCATCAGATAGTAAAACAACTGGAACCATAAATTCTAATGCTATTTTACATGCTTCGTAAGCAGTATCAAAGCAATCAGAAGGTGATTGTGCNGCTATAACTACTGCAGGACACTCACCATTTCTTCCAAACATCGCTTGATTTAAATCTGATTGTTCTGTTTTTGTTGGTAGACCTGTTGAAGGACCACCTCTTTGAATATTAATTACAACTATTGGTAATTCAGTAATNATACCTAAACCCATAGCTTCACCCTTTAGAGCTATTCCAGGACCACTACTTGCTGTTACAGATAAATCNCCTACAAATGCTGCTCCTAGCGCACTACAAATTCCAGCAATTTCATCTTCAGCTTGAAAAGTTTTAATACCATAATTTTTATATTTTGATAAAATATGTAGAATATCACTTGCAGGCGTAATTGGATACCCTCCAAAAAATAAATCTAAATTAGATTTATTAGCTGCAGCTATTAGCCCTAAAGTTAAACATTCATTACCCATAATATTTCTGTAGGTACCTTTTTTAAGAGTTGCTTTAGATACTTTAAAAGTTGTTCTAATAGCCTCAATAGTTTCACCATAATTAAGACCTGTTTTTAATGCTTTAACATTAGCTTTAACTATTTCTGGCTTACTTTTGAACTTAGTTTCTAAAAATTGAATAGTCGAGTCGATGTTTCTTTCATAAAGCCAATACAATAAACCAAGCGCAAACATATTTGTACTTCTAGATTTCATCTTAGATGGTAAATCAATATCCTCCAATGCTTTGTTAACCAAATCATTCATGTCAACCTTGATTAATTTAAATTCATCTAATGAACCATCTTCTAATGGGTCTGTTTCATAACCAGCTAATGTAAAATTTTTCTTATTATAATTGGCAGTATTAGCTATAATCATTCCATTTGTTTTTAAGTCAGCTAAATTAACTTTCAAAGCAGCTGGATTCATTGCTACTAGAACATCTAATTTATCTCCAGGNGTATGAATATCCTGATTACTAAATTGTAACTGGAATGAACTTACACCAGCCAATGTGCCTTGAGGTGCTCTAATTTCTGCTGGGAAATCTGGAAGTGTTGCAATATCATTTCCAAATAAAGCAGAATTAGTAGTGAACTGGTTACCTGTAAGCTGCATACCATCACCTGAATCTCCAGCAAATCTTATGGTGATTAAATCAACTTCTTTAGAATTTATTTCTCTTTTTGCCATTAAATTATATAATTATTTAGATATCATAATTTACCTATATTCTTTTAAATAAGACAAAAATTATTTTATATATTTAAGCATTATTTTTAGATTATTTTTATTATTTTAAAATTATGAACAATATTAAGTTAACATCTTATAGCTCTGGGGCTGGTTGAGCTTGCAAAATAAACCCAAAAGATCTCGGTGAGATTTTAGATAAACTTAGTCAAACTGAACTGCCATTAGAAGTTAATGTAAAAGGATACCAAACTTCAGATGATTGTTCGGTTTTTCCTATTGATGATGAAAATTTTATTATTCAAAGTCTAGACTTTTTTACTCCAATAGTTGATGATCCTTATGACTTTGGTAGAATTGCAGCTGAAAATT
The DNA here is from genome assembly GCA_002701185.1 of Fidelibacterota bacterium. Classification (GTDB taxonomy): domain Bacteria; phylum Fidelibacterota; class Marinisomatia; order SCGC-AAA003-L08; family D37C17; genus TMED6. The sequence continues at coordinate 9,355 of NZRW01000035.1, read as the reverse complement.
CATTTTCTGATATTTATGCCATGGGTGGAAAACCTATTTTTGCATTGAATATAACATGTTTTCCAACTGATGATTTGCCATTAGATGTCCTTCATCAAATCCTCAAAGGGGGTCAAACAGTTGCAAACCAAGCTAATACACCAATTTTAGGTGGGCATAGTATAAAAGATAAAGAACCCAAATATGGAATGGTAGTTACAGGATTAGTTAAAAAAGAAAATTTGGTAAGAAATGATAATGCAAAAATTGGAGATGTTTTAGTTCTAACAAAACCAATAGGNACAGGTATAATATCTACAGCAATTAAAAGAGGTAATGCTAAAAATGCTGATGTAGATTCTATTATCTCAGTTATGACCGATTCAAACTCTAAAGGTTCTAATGCAATGAACTCTACGGGAGTTAATGCATGCACAGATATTACTGGGTATGGTTTNGTTGGTCATTTAAAAGAAATGTGTGAATCTAGTAATGTTTCTGCAGAAATTTTTGGCAATGATATCCCATTAATTGATAACGTAGAATTTTATGCTTCAAATGACTCTAACATNCCTGGAGGAACCAAAAGAAATTTTGACTGCTTTAATTCATATGTAAATTATAAAAATAATAAAAAAAATCAATTCTTATTTTATGATGCGCAAACGTCAGGTGGGTTACTAATAGCAGTAAATGAAAATAAATTATCACACCTAATTAGCCAACTGAAATCACATAATAGTTTATCTCATACAGTTATTGGAAAAATAACAGAAAAAAAATCAGATTTAATTACTATAAATTAATGCAAAAAATAATTTATTTAGATAATCAAGCTACTACACCAATTGATCCTAAAGTTTTAAAATCAATGCAACCATATATGAGTGAATCTTTTGGTAACCCTGCAAGTTCAAATCATATACTTGGATGGCAGGCTGATGAAGCGGTAGAAATTGCAAGAGAACAAATTTCAAAATGCATTAACTCTAATTCTAATGAAATTATATTTACAAGTGGTGCAACAGAATCTATCAATTTAGCACTCAAAGGTTTATTAGGACATCATCTCAAAGATGGTGATCACATTATTACATCTAACATTGAGCATAAAGTTGCGGTAGATGTGCTAAACCATTTGACAAAATATAATATTAAAATTTCTTATGTACCAGTTGGTAGTAACGGNATCATTGATGTAAACAAAATAAAGAAATTAATATCAAATAAAACAAAACTATGCTCAATTATGCATGCAAATAATGAAATAGGAACTATTCAGCCCATTTCTGAAATTGGACTTCTTTGTAATGAAAAAGAAATTTTATTTCATGTTGATGCTGCACAAACACTTGGAAAAAAAATTATCGATGTAAATGATTTTCATATAGATTTACTATCTGTTTCTGGTCATAAAATTTATGCACCTAAAGGTGTTGGAGCTTTGTTTATAAAAAGAAAGAATCCACGAATTCAGCTAAATCCTATTTTACATGGGGGCGGACATGAAAATGGATACCGTCCAGGAACACTTCCAGTGCATAATATAGTAGGGTTTGGAAAAGCGTGTGAAATTGCAAATGAAAATTANATCAGTGATAATCAACATATAAAAAATTTAAGCGATATATTACTTACAGGATTAAAAAAAGTCTTCCCTTATTTAATACTTAATGGTGATAAAGATAATCGTTTAGAAGGGAATCTTAATATAACTTTTCCTAAATATAGCGCTGAAAAAATAATGATGAAACTTAGTCAAATTGCATGTTCAACTGGTTCTGCATGCTCATCTTCAACACCTACTCCATCTCATGTTTTACAGGCACTAAATCTGAATAAACAACAAATAAATAATACAATAAGATTTGGAATAGGAAAATTCAATACAGAAGAAGAAATGAAAGAAGTTGTTAAAATGTTTGAAAAAAAATTAAAGGATAGTTAAATGAATACAATAAATAAAGAAAAAATTATTTCTATTTTAAAAGAATGCTATGACCCTGAAATACCTATAGATTTATGGAATCTTGGTTTGATTTATGATATAAAAATAACTGAAGATGAAGTTAATATTGTAATGTCATTAACCACACCAGGATGTACAATGGGACAATTTATGGCTGATGATATAAAATCTAAAATTATTAGTAAAACAACAATTGAAACAGTAAATGTAGATGTAGTTTTTGATCCACCTTGGGAACCAGAAATGATGACAGAAGAAGGTAGGCAAAAACTTGGATTTTCACCATCAAAAAATATTAATGAGAATCAATCAGAAGATAAAAGTTGGGAATAAAATGGAAATTATAGTTTTAGATGATTTTTTAAAAGATGGAATATTAAAAGAAAAAAATTTTAGAGAAGAAATTAATGGTATTGATTGGGGTCAATATGCTAATTGTAATGTTTTAATAAAAGGTTGTAGTCAAGCAACTATTCCAACTTGGGCATATCTAATTATTACAGCAAGATTAACTAAATATGCTAAAAATATTTATTATGGTGATGTAAGGAGTGCTATAAAAGTATCATAATTAGACTAGCCGGTCGGTTTTTCTTGCATCTAAAAATAAAACTTGAGTAAATTAGACTAGTTAGTCGGTTTTTAATTTAAGGTAAATAATTTATGAAAATATGCGTTTTAGTTAAACAGGTGCCTGATAAAAATGATGAGATAAAGCTTGATCAAAATCATAAATCAGTTGATAAAAATAATTTTAATTTTGTTACAAACGAAAGTGATAATTATGCAGTTGAAGAAGCTCTCTTAATCAAAGAAAAGCTCGGTGGTGAAGTTACAGTTTGTACATATGGGTCTGAATCATCTATACAAGTAGTAAAAGATGCGCTTTCTAAAGGTGCTGACAGAGGAATATTTATTGAAAACGATCAAAATGAAGATTATGATATATTAAATATATCAAAAATATTTAAATCTGCATTTAAAGATGAAAATTTTGATTTAATCCTTAGCGGACTTCAATCTGATGATATCGGCAATGGTCAGTTAGGCGTACTTATTGCTGAACATTTACAAATGAGTCACGGTTCATTAGTTATGGAGACTGAAACTTCAGACAATACTAAGATAAAAGTTAAACGTGAATTAGAAAATGGTTGGTTTCAATGGTCTGAACTTGACTTACCTGCATCACTGACTATACAATCTGGAATAAATAAGCCTAGGTACGCATCATTAAGAGGCATCATGATGATGAAGAAAAAACCAATCCAAACAATAAAACTTTCTGAGCTAGAAACTAATGCTCAAAGCATAGATAATTTAAAGGCAATGTATATACCTCAAAAAACAAAAGAAACCGTTAAAGTAGAGGGCACTCCAGATGAAATTGCTGAAAAATTACATAACATATTAAAAAATGATTTAGGATTATTATGAAAATATTAGTTTTTATTCAAGTCGATGATAATAAAATTAACAAAATGTCTCTTGAAACATTAAGATGTGCACAGATTATTTCAAATGAAGTGTCAGCTGTTACATTTGATGAATCTGCAGCCAATGAGCTAACAACTTACAATTTGAACGAAGTAATTTTTGCGAAAAATAGTGGTTTATCAAATTATAACCCACTTTATTTTGCCAATGCTTTTGAAAAAATAATTGATTCCAGCTTTAATGCCATTTTGTTTGCTCATACATATGAAACTAGAGATTGGGTTCCAAGATTAAGTGCTAGATTAGATTATCCTTTTATTTCAGACTGTGTAGATTTAAAAAATGATAATGGTAGCTTAATTGCTACCAGACAAACTTATCAAGGAAAATTAAATAATGATTTTGAAATAAAATCTAATGTTTTTTGTTCTATACAATCTGGTTCATTTAAATCTGACGATTTAGAATCAGGTAGCTGTTCATTAAATACAATTGATGTAGCCTTTGATGATGTAAAAAATACAATTAGAGCAGAAGAAAAATTTAAAGAACAAAAAGGTGGTGTTGATTTAACAGCCGCAGACTTGATCGTCTCAGTGGGAAGAGGCATAGCAAAAGAAGAAAACATNCCAATGGCAGAAGAATTAACAACATTATTAAATGCAGAAATGGGTTCTTCAAGACCTATTGTAGATTACGGTTGGCTACCACATGATAGACAAATTGGATCATCTGGTCAAGTTGTAAGTCCTAAACTCTATTTTTCGCTAGGTGTTTCTGGAGCTATACAACATCAAGTTGGCATGAAAGGTTCAGATAAAATTATGGCCATAAATAAAGATGAAAATGCACCTATATTTGAAATTTCAGATTATTCAGTTGTAGGTGATTTNCTTGAAATTGTACCTAAATTAATTGAGAGAATTAAGGAAANTTAATTAGCCTCTTTTATTGTTATAATTTTATTGTTAACTTTCTTATATGTTATAGTACAGTGAAATTTAGAGAGAAATTTAATGATTGAAGGTCATCAATACGAATANACCCCACCACANAGTGTCCCTATTNCATTTTATTTAGTAGCNCTTGTTGCCTTAATTTATTTAATATATAATTTAAGAAGATTATTTACTATAGAAATTGGTAAAGAAGAACTTCANAAAACTAATTTCATATCTCAAGTTTATACTGGGTTAACATTTGGTATAGGTCAGAAAAAAGTCTATTCAAAAAGGTTTACATATGCGTCAATCATGCACTTCTTAATTGGTTGGGGTTTTATGGAATTGGTGTTTGCAACAACAGTTGATTTTTTTGCTTCACAAGGCTGGTTTTTAAAATATTTGCCTGAATTTGATACGCCTTGGTTTGCTTTTTTAAATGATACAGGAGGATTAATGCTAACTGTGGGTTTAATTATGGCAATTATGAGAAGAAAATATATTAAACCTGAAGCTTTACCAAATTCTTCATCAACAAGCAGAGGTAATCTATTTGGTGATACTGGAATACTTTGGTTTTTACTTTTATTATGTTTAGGTGGTTTTTTATCTGAAGCGGCAAGATTAGCAGTTGATAAGCCAATAACAGCTCATTTTTCATATGTGGGATATNCCATTTCACACATGCTATCTGATTCAATTTGGGCTTCAGTTGAAGGTAAAATATGGTGGTTTCACGCTATAACGTCTTTGTTGTTTTTAGCTCTTTTGCCTGCTACAAAGATGTTTCATGTAATTGCTTCTGTAACTAATATATATTATACGAATCTCTCCAAAAGAGGACAAATCAGACCCATGCATGTATCNAGCATACTTGAAGATCCTGATGCGGATATAGAAAATGTATCTTTAGGAGCAAATAATTTAAGTGATTTTTCTTGGAAACAGCTTCTTGATTCAGTCTCTTGTACAGAATGTGCAAGATGCACTACAGTTTGTCCTGCTTCTAGAACAGGNAAACCATTGTCACCTATGAAAATTATTACAGATATAAGACACAAATTATATGCTGATACTTTAAATTTAAATAATTATGATGGGGCTCTNGTAGGTGGACTTATCTCTGAAACTGAACTATGGTCATGTACTACATGTGGAGCATGNATGGAAGAGTGTCCTGTNCTTATCGAGCATGTACCAACAATTACAGATATGAGAAGGCATCTAGTTTTATCTGAAGGAAAGCCTCCAGAACAATCTAACGAAAGTTTAGAAAAAACACTTCAAAATGGTAATCCATGGGGTATGCCACAACATGAAAGAGCTAAATGGGCAGAAGATTTTAATTTAGACTTACCAACCTTAGCAGACAAAAAAGAAGTTGATGTACTGTATTGGGTAGGCTGTGCAGGTTCATATGATCCACGAAACCAAGGTATTGCTAGAGATTTAGTGACTATATTAAAAAATGCTAACATTGACTTTGCTATATTAGGTAAAGAAGAAACATGCACTGGTGATTCAGCTAGAAGGTTAGGAGAAGAATATTTATTTGAAACACTAGCAAAACAAAATATTGAAACCTTGAACAAGTATAAGTTTAATACAGTAATAACAGCTTGTCCTCATTGTTTTCAAGTAATTTCGAAAGAATATAAAGATTTTGGAGGTGATTATAATGTTGTTCATCATTCTCAATANATTCAAGAATTAATTGATCATGAAAAAATTAAAGTAAGNGAAACCTTGGATGGTACAGTCACATACCATGATGCTTGCTATCTCGGTAGATACAATGATGTTTATGAAGCACCCAGATCAATAATAGAATCACTATTAAGTGATAAGGGTGAAATTGTTGAAATGAAAGATAATAAATCTGGAAGCCTNTGCTGTGGAGCTGGTGGGGGTAACATGTGGCATGAAATATCNGAGGGNGATAGAATAAATATTAAAAGGTTTGAACAAGCTATTGATACACAAGCTGACACAGTTGCTACTGCTTGTTCTTTTTGTGCTATTATGATGGAAGATGCTAAAAATGTTACTGGCAATGAAAATACAATGCAAACTTTAGATATTGCTGAACTTGTTGCTAATTCTNTAGATAAATGATAGATTTTTTTACTTCTTATTTTAATAATCTACCTGCAAGCAAACAGACTTTCTTTATTATTATGATGGGGTGCTTAGGGTTTGTAATTCTAGTTTTATCTATAAAAAGATGGCTCATAAATAGGTGATTTATATCACATCCTCCAAAACAAATCATTATTATTTTTTTATTGATAAAAAACAAAATAATATTTAACTTGTATGACAATTTAAAAATATAAGAGAAAAAATCACCTTTAGTGTGAATTTTATCTCTNATTTTATATAGTTTTTTGATATTGTTTTGATTTAATTAGTAAAAAAGTTTAAATTTCGACTGATAATTCGAAACAAGATTAAGTAATAAAAATTAAATAGTAAACAAAACACATAAAACAATAATCTCTAAGGAGGAAAAAAAATGAAACGTTTCATGTTTATTACGTTGCTTGCCTCTTTTGGTTTGTTACTTGCTCAAGATGCAGCTGGTACTTATAAATTAACAGGTACCAATGTTAGATATACAAGTCTTGCAAGACAAACTACGGTAGCAACAATATCGGATGCTTATGGATTTGGTGTTAATACACCTGTATCTATAATTCCAATAAACTCTGGTTTCTTCCAACTTCTAAATGGTCCATTTAATGAGGACAACCTTGAATTAGGTGGTGCTTTCTTAAATGTAACATTTAATGAAGATGGTACAGGAACTGTTAATGAAGGTAGTTATTATCCAACTACTGAATTAGATGAAGAAACATGCCAAACAGCTGGTACAGTANTACCAATTACTGATGAGCTTGTTTATACATCTAATCTAACACCTNCNAACTACGTTCAAACTGTNAATGCTATTGGAGTTCCATCTCTAAGTGCTTTCCAAGGTGGTTTCNTAGGTGGTATATCACTATCACAAAGTGAAGAATTAGACTTCTTTACATTTGGTCAAAGTGCAGGTGCCCTTGGTGCTTGTGGTGCTGGTTTCTATGCTGATGGAACACCTTGTGATGCAAGTCAACCAGGTAATGACTGTGATATATATGAAGCTTGTGCTTCTGCTGGTTATGTTTCAAAAGGTCATGATATTGAAACTGTTCCAGGTAATGGTGTAAGAGATATGTATGTTGAATGGCATGCAGTTGACGGTCCATTATCTCAAAGTGGTTTTGGTGATGACATTTTAGATCCATGTGAAGATGATCTTTGTGTTGCAAACGCTGCAACTGCTAGCTGTTTCGAGCTTGATCCAGCAACTGGCGAAGCTGTACCTTCTCCAGCATGTTCTGCTGAAGAAGAAGCAATGGATAGAATTTTTGGTGTACCTTATTTTGGCACAACAGCAATGAACCCAGAATGTGGTTTTAACCAAGATATTTTAGGTGATGCTGCAACTGTAGGTGGTGCTTTAGGTGGCGGTGTTGCTAGCGCTTGTGAAACAGGTATGGCTGGTGATGCTGATGGTAATGGTTATCCAGATGTTTTTGATGGCTGTGTTGGTTTAGAGCAAGGATATGGTATGCCTGGAGATCAAGCTGCTACTATGGCTTTTGTTGGTGCTTGTACTCAACTTGGATTTGATGAAGAAACTTGTACTGGTTTGGCTGTAATTGCACAAGGTGCTGTTGAAGCTACAACGATTTGTTACAATGTAGTAACTCATGATTTCTACCCTGCTGCTGACGCGTCTGAGTGTCAAGAAGGATATATTTTCACAAATGCAGTATGGGATTGTTATGGCCTATTAATGCTAACATATGATGCTGCAGCATTATGTTCAGTTGCTGCTGATGCATGGGTTGCTGATTGTGTTTATGGTGATAGTGCTGGTAGAAACTTCTACCTAATGGATGCTTCATTTGCACAATGGGGTGGATTCTTTACATGGAATGCACTTCAATATAGCCAAACAGGTGATTTATCATTCTTAGCTTCTGATGGAGCATATGATTTTGATCCAAGCTGTCTAGCTGATCAAGATCCAAGTGATTGTGGTGGTCGTTTATCAATGGTTATGGACCCATTATGTATACCTGAATTACAGGTTAGAGAAGTATATATTGATTTTGATGAAATCGATGAATGTGCTGCTAATGGTGACGTTACACTTGATGATGTTGTTAACATTCTTGATGTTGTTAACTTAGTTCAAGCTATTTTAGGTCTTGAAGAGTTAACTGATAATCAGGTTTGTAACGCTGATATTAATGTTGATGGAATAGTTAATATTCTTGATGTTGTTGGTATCGTTCAAGCTATCCTTGGTAATAGAGGAATTGATGCTACAGAAATTCAAATTTTTAATAATGATAATTCTGTAAGCATGGAGTCTAATGGTTACATAGGTGCTGTTCAAATGACACTAAATCACGGTGAAGATTTTGAAATTGAATTAACAGATGATGCGTTTATTGCTAAATATAATACAGAAGGAACAAAAACAACTTTGATGATTGTTGCTCCTGAAAGCAATGACCTATTTACAGCTGTTGGTCAGTTTGAAATTGTTGAAACTTTTGCTGCAAATAGCAATGATTACGTTGATGTAGTTAATCCTGAAGTTATTTCTTTAGGTTCAGCTTATCCTAACCCATTCAATCCAACAACAAGTTTTGAACTAAATGTTGGTAATGCAGGTCATGTAACAATGAATGTATATAATGTTATGGGTCAAGTAGTTGAAACATTAGTAAATAATACAATGGATGCTGGAAGCTACAACATCACATGGGATGCAACTAACTTCTCAAGTGGTATGTACGTAGTGAAAGCTGAAACTGCAAATGGTCTAGCTTCTCAAAAAGTGATGCTTGTAAAATAATAGTTTCAAACAACTATACATTAAAAAAACCCTCATTTTATTAATGAGGGTTTTTTTTTATTTTTTTGCAAGATTTTGATTAAATTTTCTTAAATTAAGAAGTTATGTCAAAAC
>NZRW01000034.1 GCA_002701185.1 Fidelibacterota bacterium | reverse complement strand
ACATGGAGCAACAGGTTTTACTGGTGGCTTAATATGTGACTATCTATCTACTCATTTAGATGTAAAATCAATAAAATGGGGCATTTCTGGTAGAAATAATAAAAAAACTGAGGATATTGCGAAAAAATATAATGTTGACTATTTACAAGTAGATTCATTTGATAAAGTATCTATTGATAAAATGACATCTCAAACAAAGGTTGTTATATCAGTTGTAGGCCCATATGTATTATACGGTAAAGCGCTTGTTGAAAGCTGTATTGACAATAATTGTCATTATCTTGATATCACAGGAGAGTCAACGTTTGTTAAATATGTAAAAGAAAATTTTAGTGTTAAGGCCAAAGATTCTAAAACAATGATAGTAAATTGTTGTGGATTTGAATCTGTACCTACAGATTTGGGTGTATATTATAATTTTATAAAATCTAAAGAATCAGATCTAGATATAAAATGCTTTCTTACAAGTAAAGGAAAAATTTCTGGGGGAACATGGGCCTCATTTCTTAATCATTTTGACACCAACAAACTAAGAGTTGCAAAATCTAACAGTAAAAATAAAGTGAGATCGTTCTACTTTGATAAAAATATAAAGAGATGGGCTTTAATATTTCCAGATATTGATCGCTCTATAATAATGTCCTCATCAAGATATTTTAATTACGGTGAAAATTTTAACTTTACAAAATATTTAACCTTTAAAAATTTATGGCAGGGTATGTCATTGATTGTACCTTTAATAGGCATATCATTTCTAGCTAAGTTTGAGTTTACAAGAAATTGGTTAAAATCATTTATCCCGTCAGGAACTGGACCGTCAAAAGAAGAAAGAAATAGGCACTGGTTTAATTATAAAATTATGAGCAAATCAAAGACTCATAAATATCTGACAGAGGTTAAAGGGGGAGACCCTGGATATGGAGAAACTTCTAAATTTATTTCTGAGTTAGCTTTAGCTATTATTCTAGATTATAACAAACTAAATAATACAAAAGGGGTTATTTCACCCGCTGAATGTGGAGGTAAAATCTTTTTAGAAAGATTAATAAATTCAAACATAAAGTTTTCACATAAGTCATCTAAAGTATAACTTTAAGTAATCGTTATAAATGAATATATTATATATTGAACCATATTATTCAGGATCTCATAAAAAATGGATAGATTCATATCAAAAACATAGTATTCATACTATTGACATTCTATCTTTGCCAGGAAATAAATGGAAGTGGAGAATGCATGGAGGTGCAGTAACTTTAGCACAACAGTTAAATAATAGTAATAAAACATATGATCTTATTTTATGTTCTGATTTTTTAAATCTTCCTGTATTTAAATCATTGGTTTCAAAAAAACAACAAGGACCATTTATAATGTATTTTCATGAGAACCAATTATCATATCCGTGGTCCCCTGATGATGATGATAAAAAGTTAAACAGAGATCTTCATTATCATTATATAAATTATACATCTTCATTAGTCTCTGATTTTAATTTATTTAATTCAAATTATCACTTCAAAAGTTATACATCTTCATTACAATCTTATTTAAAAAAAATGCCAGATTTTAATAATTTTGAAACTATTGATTATATAAAAGATAAATCTGATATCTTGTATATAGGATGCGATTTAAATAAGTTTGATTTATATAAAAATTCTAATTCTAAATCCAATCATCCAATTATTTTATGGAATCATAGATGGGAATTTGATAAGAATCCAGAACTTTTCTTTAATACCCTTTTCAAATTAAAAGAAGATAATGTTGATTTTGATTTNGTTGTTCTTGGTGAAAATTTCTCTAAATATCCTGAAATCTTTGATAGAGCNAAATCTATTTTAAAAGACAATATATTACATTTTGGTTATTGTGAAAATTTTGAGGATTATGCAAAGTGGTTATGGAAATCTGATATATTACCTGTAACATCAAATCAGGATTTTTTTGGAATTAGTATTATGGAGGCCNTTTATTGTAACGTTCAACCCATACTTCCTAATAGATTAACGTATCCTGAATTATTTAAGAAATCCATCAATTCAGATTTTTTCTATGATTCAGATTCATCTTTTTATCAAAGATTAAAAAACAGCATTCAAAACAAACATAAGATCGATATAAGTCATATTAATAAATTTGATTGGTCAATCATTCATAAAGAATATGATAAAACATTTAACGATTTAGCTAAAATGTCTATTAAATTATAGCNATGAATAAATTANTAATAAGTGGAATCTTTTTGCTATTTAGCTACCTNCAATTCAATGATGGGGTAGATGCATATTTGTGGGCATTTATATATTTTATGGCTGCAAGCATAACGTTATTTGATAGCTACATNACTAGATATAAAATTTATTTTTTGTTATCAATCATTTCATTTTTATTTATTCAAAATCTAAATCTGATACTTGTTGATGGTTTTGTAGAAGAATTTATTTATGAATTTGGAGGGATGNTAATCATTNTATACCTTTGTTANCATAAACTNTCAAAGAAGNNTTTATGAGAAAAGATAATATAAGAAATATAGCTATTATAGCTCATGTTGATCATGGAAAAACTACCCTTGTNGATGCACTNCTTCATCAAAGTGGAACTTTTGGGGAACATCAAACAATTGATGATAGAGTTATGGANTCAATGGACCTAGAAAAAGAACGTGGAATTACAATAACTGCTAAGAATACTGCTATTCACTATAATAATACGAAAATTAATATTGTAGATACACCAGGACATGCTGATTTTGGTGGTGAAGTTGAAAGAAGTTTAAACTTAGTTGATGGAGTTCTTTTGCTTGTAGATGCAAGTGAAGGACCTTTNCCTCAAACACGCTTTGTTTTACAGAAAGCTNTAGCAAGAAAACTTCCTGTTATACTTATCATTAACAAAATTGATAGACCTGATTCTNGAATAAGTGANGTTGTTGATGAAGTTTATGATTTGTTTATTGATTTAGATGCAGATGANANCCAGATTGAATTTCCAATTATATATACAAATGCAAAAGATGGGATAGCTCATACTAAAATTGGAGATGACAGTACTAATCTAAAGCCTCTATTTGATTTAATTTTNTCAGAAATTGAGGGTCCAGAAGCAGATGATNCTAAAACCACTCAGTTTCTTATTACAAATATTGATTATGATTCTTATGTTGGTCAAATAGCGGTTGGNCGATTAGGNCATGGGTTAATAGAAATGAANAAATTTTATAGTCTATGCTCAGAAAATAATGTGATTAACAATCTAAAACTATCTGCTTGTTATACATTTAAAGGGTTAAAAAAAATAAAGGTAGATAAATTAGAAGCAGGTGATATTATTGCTGTTGCTGGTATTGAGAANATTAATATTGGAGATACTATTTCTTCAAATGAAGACCCTAAACCTCTTCCTAGAATTGAAGTTGACAAACCAACAGTATCAATGTTTTTCCATGTAAACAATGGCCCTTTTGCAGGAAAAGAAGGTAAGTTTGTTACCTCACGAAATCTCAAAGATAGATTAGAANTAGAAACTCTTGGAAACGTATCCTTNAAAGTAAAGCAAACCAAAGAAACTGATGTTTTTGAGGTTTGTGGAAGAGGAGAGTTGCAAATGGCTATTCTTATTGAAACAATGAGAAGAGAAGGCTATGAATTTATGGTATCAAAACCTCAGGTTATAACCAAAGAGGAAAATAATCAAGTTTTAGAACCNGTTGAAAACCTTTATCTTGATTTAGATGAAAATCATGTAGGCACAATTACAGAAAAACTATCTAACAGAAAAGGGAAAATGGTAAATCTGCAAAATAATGGATTTGGTCGTACAACTTTACAATTTAAAATTCCATCTAGAGGTTTGATAGGATTTAGAAGTCAATTTTTAACTGATACAAAAGGTACAGGTATTATGAATACATTATTTGATTCATATCAACCTTGGGCTGGAAATATTAGTCACAGACAATCAGGCGTTTTAATTGCAGATAGACCAGGTAAAATTACGACCTATGCTAGTCTAGGTATGGTAGATAGAGGAGAATTATATCTAGAGGTTGGCACAGAGGTTTACAAAGGTATGGTACTTGGAAAAAGAAATAGACCAGATGATCTTGATGTTAATATTACTAAGGAAAAAAAGTTAACAAATATGAGAGCGTCATCTTCTGATGCAACGGTTGTGTTACGACCACCACAAAATTTATCTTTAGATCAATGCATTGAATTTATAGCGGAGGATGAGCTCATTGAAATTACTCCTAAAAATATAAGAATGAGAAAAATGGAATTAGATTCAAATAAGCGTATTAGTGCAGCAAAAAAGAAAAAAGAAGGTAAATGAAGTATAAACTACCAGAGCTAGACCTTCATGGCATATATCATGTTGAAGTTAATACCAAAGTCAGTAAATTTCTCGAAGACAACCAAGACAATCTACCTGTCCTTATTATAACCGGGAATTCGAATAGAATGATAACAATAGTAAAAGATGTTGTAGAATCTAAAGGATTAGAAATGAGAGTTAAATCTCATTATAATTTAGGTTCTTTTGTTGTTTCTTAAACTGAGGTGAATAAATGAATATATATTTTATAATTATTATTGGAATGTTTTTATTTCAATATATTTTAGAAATTGTAGTAAATTTTTTAAACATTAAATCTCTTAACCCAAATCTTCCTTCTGAGTTTAAAGATACATTTGATTCAGAAAAATATCTCAAATCTCAAAATTATACTAAAACTAATACAAAATTTTCATTTTTAACTTCATCCTTTTCATTGATCGTTAATCTTATGTTTATTTTTGGAGGTTTTTATAATGTTATAGACGTTTATGTAAGATCCTTTGGTTTTAATGCCAATATTACAGGTTTGTTGTTTTTTGGTTTGNTATTTATTATAAATGATATAATTAGTATACCGTTTTCAATTTATAAAACATTTGTGATAGAGGAGAGATTTGGATTTAATAAAACTACTGTCAAAACTTATTTAACTGACAAAATTAAAGGTTATTTACTTACCGTGTTGATTGGAGGTCCTGTTTTATATTTGATATTGTTTTTCTTTAATAGCTACAGTCAATATGGGTGGTTATATGTGTGGTGTTTTTTAGTTGTCTTTAGCATTATTATGCAGCCAATATTCACCATGTTTATTGCGCCTTTATTCAATAAATTTACCCCTNTAGAGGAAGGACCGCTTTTAGATAGAATAAGAACGTATCTAAGTGAAGTCAATTTTCCTGTATCAAAACTTGAAGTAATTGATGGATCTAAAAGATCATCACATTCAAATGCTTATTTTAGTGGTATAGGCAAATATAAACGAATTGCTTTATTTGACACATTATTAGAACAAATGGATGATGATGAAATATTATCTATCATAGCCCATGAAGTTGGTCATTATAAATTAAAACATATATACATGGGTATATTTTTAAGTACTCTACAATCTGGTATAATGTTATATATACTCTCAATTTTTATAAATAATTCAATGTTGTTTGATGTTTTTAAAATGGAAAATCTATCAGTATATGCAAGTTTAGTATTTTTTTCAATGTTATATTCTCCTATATCTATGTTAATTGGTGTATTTTTTACATATATATCAAGAAAAAATGAGTTTTCAGCAGATGCTTATTCAGTACAAACAGCTAAAATGCCTAATTCCTTAATAAGTGGATTAAAAAAACTTTCTAAAGAAAACTTAAGTAATTTAACTCCACACTGGTTAAATGTATTCTTAAATTATACGCATCCTCCAGTCTTGGAACGTGTTTTAGCAATTAAAAACAGTGCAAAATAAAGAATTATCATATAAAAATATCTATTTATGGATGTCTTTAGCTATGATAACATGGGCAATTGCCTGGA
Source organism: Fidelibacterota bacterium (assembly GCA_002701185.1). Classification (GTDB taxonomy): domain Bacteria; phylum Fidelibacterota; class Marinisomatia; order SCGC-AAA003-L08; family D37C17; genus TMED6. Next base: position 9,604 of record NZRW01000034.1, on the reverse strand, counting down.
CCAATGCTAAAATTGTTAATGAATATCTATCTTATTATAATTTAATTTTTTTAAGATTTTTTCTTGGTTTTGTATCATTATTGCCTTTTGTTTTGGTTCATAAAAAACCTTTCCCAAAAGTGAATGAGTACAAATATATACTTTTGCCTAGTTTACTATTTTTGATATATAATATAGCTTTTTTTAAAGGTACCGATTATGGTTTAGCTGGAAAAGGTGCAATACTGGTTACCACTTTAAATCCTTTATTTACAGTTTTGATAATGTCTATAATCAATAAAAAAATATCTACAAAAGAAATTATAGGCGTATTGCTAGGGATTATTGGTGGATATATTATTATGGATTTATACAATATTGGCTTAAAAAGTATTTTTGATCCTAGTAATATATATTTTATTATCTGTGCTATATCATGGGGTATAATGACGGTATTAATAAACTATGCTCAAAAAATTATTAACCCTTATAGCTTTATATGTATTTGTTATTTTATTACTATGATACTTAGCATTCCTTTTATATCAATTAATGAAATTATAACGACTGAATATGATTATAAATTTTTGATAAATTTTTTCTTTGTATCTATGGGTGCAATGTCATTTGGTACATCTGTTTATATGTATTATACTCCAATTTTAGGCCCCTCTAAAGCTAGTATATTCATTTTTTCCGTACCCTTTTTAGCCATTGGTATGGCAAATATATTTTTAGGTGAACCGTTTACAAGTAACATAGCAATTGGAGGTATTTTAAGTCTCCTAGCAATTTATATAGTTAATAAAAAGTAATTAATTAAATTATGACTATGGATAAGCATTACGATATAATTATAGTTGGTGGTGGACCAGCTGGCACATCAGCTGCATTATATGCACACAAAATGGGTTTAAAAACCATTATTTTAGATAAAAATACTTTTCCTAGAGATAAAATTTGTGGTGACGCTTTATCAGGCAAAAGTGTAAAATATATGAGAGANCTCGGAGTTTTAGATCAGGTTGCAAATCTAAACGGTTCAACCATACGACGTATTACGTTTGGTAGTCCTTCTCATAAACAGTTTGACATACATTTAAATAATCCTCAAAATAAAGGTGACATTAAAGAAGGNTATGTCATACCAAGAGAAATTTATGATAATTTTCTCTTTGAAAAAGCAAAGGAAGTCACTGAAATCATAGAAAACTTTAATGTTAATGATTTGCTATACGAAAATAATAAAATTATTGGCATAAGTGGTAAGCATAAAAAGGAAGTTCATCAAATTTATGCACCATTGATACTTGGTTGTGATGGAGCTAAATCTACGATTGCTCGTAAACTTGGTTTTCATACAGAAGATCAAGAAAATACTGCTATAGCCATTAGATGCTATTATGAAGGAGTAAAAGGGTTAACAGATCAAATTGAGCTTCATTTTGTTGATGAGGTTTTGCCAGGTTACTTTTGGCTTTTTCCTGCAGGTGATAATATCGCAAATATTGGTCTAGGTTTAAGTAAGAAATTCGCCAAAAAAGATGAGCGAAAATTATCACAAATTTTAGATGAAGTAACAGCTTCACCTTATTTTAAAGATAGATTTTCAGATGCAAAAAAACTTGAAAAACCAAAAGGTTGGTCTCTTCCTCTAGGACGAATACAAAGACCAAGTTATGGAGATGGTTTTATGCTCCTAGGTGATGCAGCAGGTTTAATTGACCCATTTACAGGTGAGGGTATAGGTAACGCTATGGCATCTGCAAAATTTGCTGTAGAAGTAGCTTCTGAAGCTAAAAAAAATAATGATTATTCCAAAGATGTGCTTTCTAAATATCATAAACTAGTATGGGATGAACTAGGTTCTGAACTTAGAACTAGCACAAAACTGCAAAACTTATCTAATTATAGAACTCTTTTAAATATTGTTATTAATAAAGCATCTAGAAATAAAGATATTCAGGATATAATATCTGGGATGCTTACAAAAGAAATATCTAAAGATAAACTTTCTAATCCTTTATTTTACTTGAAAGTATTATTTGCTTAAATATTATGCCTGAACTACCAGAAGTTGAAACCGTAACTAATTCAGTTAAAAAGCATCTAATTCAAAAAAAGTTATATAAACTTACAGTCAAGTGGCCCAAAGTTTTAGACAACTTTANCATAAAAGATTTTCAGATTAAAATAATAAATAAAGAAATAGTTGATGTTTTTAGAAGAGGAAAATACATTTTGATAAAATTTGATTCTTCATTTTTAGCAGTTCATCTTCGTATGACTGGCAAACTGTACATTTCTAAAGAAATTGACTCTAATAATAAACATATATCAGCATATTTTAACCTTAAAGATAAATTTTTAATATTTGAGGATACAAGAAAGTTTGGAAGAATCTATTTATACGATGATATGTCAATATTAGATTCAAAGCTTGGGATCGAACCTCTTTCAAAAGATTTTTCATTAAATTGGCTGTCTAAATGTTTTAGTAAAAAACATCGCCAAATTAAACCCCTTTTACTAGATCAAACATATCTAGTTGGTATGGGGAATATATACACAGATGAAGCTTTATGGTATTCTAAAATTCACCCTTTAGCTAAATGTGATCAAATTGATAAAAAGAATCTAAAACTGCTTCATGAAGGAATTGTTAATGTTCTATCTGAATCAATTAAACTTGGTGGAACAACCATAAGAGATTATACCTATGACTATTCCTATGTAGGTAATTATGCTTTGAACCTTAATGCTTATGGTAAAAATGATAAACCTTGTAAACGTTGTGGGACAAAAATTATCAAGCTAAAAGTTGCTCAAAGAGGGACTTATATCTGTCCTAATTGTCAAACCCTTTAATATTTTCCTTTCATAAATTAACTATTATTCATAAAATAAGCGTGCAAAACGTGCAATAATTATGAAAAAAACTCATTTACCCTATAANTNCTGCAAAGTCTGTAACANAATCTTTTATTGGAGAAAAAAATGGATCAGAGAATGGGAAAATGTAAAGTATTGCTCAAAAAAATGTGCTAGTACAAAGTTATAATAAAATTGGAATTTATGATTTAAATTTTATGCTGTTTTTAATTAAATAATAAAAATTTATGATTAAAAAGAAACAAAAAATAGCTGTGATTGGAAGTGGTATATCGAGCCTTACATCAGCTTATATTTTAAGTCAAGAGCATGANGTATATCTATTTGAAAAAAATGATTATATTGGTGGTCATACACATACTCATAAAATAAAAGAGGATAATAAGAGCNTAAATATTGATTCTGGCTTTATTGTATATAATGAAAATACGTANCCAAACTTTATTAAACTTCTTGATAAGTTAAGTGTGAAACGTCAACATACAGAAATGGGTTTTAGTGTAAAATCAAACATNAAGGATTTTGAATATTCTGGTAACTCATTAAACGCTTTTTTTGCACAAAGAATNAATATTNTAAAACCTTCTTTCTTAAAAATGATTCGTGACATATTGAGATTCAATAAATTATCATCAAGTAAACTAAACAGCCTTAATCATAATTTATCTTTGAAGGATTTTCTTTATACTCATAATTTTTCTACATCCTTTATTGAAAATTATGTTATCCCAATGGGTGCAGCAATTTGGTCAACTAGTCCAAAATTGATGCTAGATATGCCAGCATCTTTTTTTATAAGATTTTTTAAAAATCATGGCCTTTTACAAATTACTAATAGACCACAATGGTGGGTCATTAAAAATGGCTCNAAACAATATGTTAAAGAGATTATTAAGCCATTTGAAAAAAACATTCGGTTAAATACAGAAATTAGTATGATTGAACGAAATGATAGAGGTGTTAAAATTAATTATAAAGATGNTCAAGAAGAGTTTGATTCTGTNGTTATTGGTACCCATAGTGATCAAGCNCTTAAATTGATTAANAATCCGACATCAGATGAGCTAAATGTACTTTCTNCAATAAAATACCAAAAGAATATAGCCTTAATTCATACTGATGAAAGTATTCTACCTAAAAGAAAATTAGCTTGGTCNAGCTGGAATTATCTGATGAATAAAGATAAGGAGGAGTTAGTTACTCTAACTTACAATATGAACATACTTCAATCTTTAAAATCTAATAAAACCTATTGCGTTACAATCAATAATACCCAAGATTTAAACACTGATAAGATAATCAAAGAAATTGTGTATCATCACCCTTTGTTTACAAAAGAAAGTGTCCAGGCTCAGAATAAAAAATCATCTATTTGTGGACAAAACAATACTTATTACTGTGGCGCTTATTGGGGCTATGGATTTCATGAAGACGGTGTCAATAGTGCNCTAGATGTTTGTAAAAAATTTGGACTATCTTTATGATTAATAAAAATTTTATTTACAAAGGTCAGATTCGTCACAGAAGGTTTACTCCTTTTAATCAAAAGTTTACGTATAAAACATTTATGTGTTATTTTGATATCAGTAAGATCGAAACAATGTTTAAAAGGTCTATCTTTTGGAATATTAACAAGTGGGCTTTAGTTTCTTATCATAGAAAAGATTACCATGGTGATGTAAGTCTAAATCTAGATCAAGCTGTCAGAAAAACAATCAGAGAAAAAACTGATTATAATCCTGAGGGTCCTATAAGACTTTTGACTCACCTAAGATACTTTGGGTACTGTTTTAACCCNGTAAGTTTTTACTATTGTTTTGATAAAAATGACCAAGAAGTTGAAATGATAATGGCTGAGGTAACCAATACTCCTTGGAATGAGCGACATTGCTACTTTATTAAAGATAAAAAACATAAAAACTTTACTCAATCACTTAAAAAAGAATTTCATGTGAGTCCTTTTTGGGATATGNAGCACGATTATGAGTGGTACTTTAGTGTTCCTAAAGATTCAATTAATGTTAATATGATCAATTACAAGAACGAAAAGAAGGTATTTGATGCAACCCTAACGTTAAAAGAAAAATCGGTTTTAAGTTTTAACAATTTGTTACTTCATTCATTAAGATTTCCATTTATAACATTGATGGTCTTTTTTAGGATACATTTCCAAGCTTTAAAGTTATGGATAAAAGGAGCAACATTTTATGAGCACCCTAAATACAAGGAAAANAATTAATGGATAAAAAATTAAGTGTTACAGGCATAGCTGATAATTTAAAATCAAATAAAAAGCCTAAGTTTTTGACTAAAATATTTAAGAAACTGGTATTAAAGAANTTTAGTAGTATGAAACATGGATACATCCTATTAAAAGATACTCAAAAAGAATTTAAAATTGGAAATGATAAAAGTGACTTAAGAGTTAATTTAGAAATTACATCGGATGAGTTCTATGTACTTATTGGCTCAGGTGGCTTGATGGGAGCAAGTGAGGCATATGCTCTTGGTTTATGGAAAGTTGACGATTTAGTCAAACTTATACAAATTATGGTAAGAAATAAGGATTTAATGGATAATATTGATTCCGGGTTATCATCAATTATTAAACCAATTAATAAATGGATTCATTACAGAAGGCAAAATACCTTAATAGGTAGCAAAAAAAATATTGTAGCTCATTATGATTTGAGTAATGAATTTTATAGTTTATGGCTTGACAAAACTATGACATATTCCTGTGGTATTTTCACAAATAATAAGACAACTCTTGAAGAAGCTTCTATAGAAAAACTCGATCGAATTTGTAGAAAATTAAATCTTAGTAAAGATGACTCTGTTCTAGAAATTGGTACAGGTTGGGGTAGCTTTGCCATCCATGCAGCTAAAAATTATGGATGTAAGATAACCACCACAACTATATCTGATGCTCAATACAATTTTGCACAAAGCCGTATTGAAGAAGAGGGTTTACAAGACAAGATCACAATATTGAATAAAGATTACCGTTTATTAGAAGGGCAGTATGATAAAATTGCATCTATAGAAATGATTGAAGCTGTGGGCCATAAAAATGTAAAAACCTATTTTCAAAAGGTTTCATCTTTATTAAAAGATAACGGCCTATTTGCTATGCAGGGAATCACTTATAATGATCAAAACTTTGATGTTTACAAAAACTCTGTAGATTTTATTAATAAGTATATATTTCCTGGATCTTGTTTAATATCTGTATCTCAAGTATCCGATATAATTAAAAAGAATACATCTATGCTCTTTGTTGATCTTGAAGATATCACTGCTCATTATGCAACAACTTTAAAGATTTGGAGAGAGAATTTCTTTAAACAGCTTCCAAAAATTAAGGAGCTTGGTTTTTCAGATTCATTTATAAATTTATGGGAATTTTATTTTGTGTACTGCGAAGCAGGTTTTATAGAGAAAAATATAGGGGATTATCAATTTGTATTCTCTAAAAAGGAAGGATTAAAATAATTATGTTAAATGGCTTAATCAAACTTGCTGAAAATGGAACTCTGCCAGATTTTATGATAGAATTTGGTATCAAGCGTTTATGTAATCAAAGATTGATTTGGGCAGAAAATATTGGGCCAGAAAAACTTCAATCTCATCATCAAGAATGGGTTGAAAAACTAAAAGATAGCCCTATTGCTTTGGTTCCTGAAAAAGCAAATGAACAACATTACGAGCTTCCACCCGGATTTTTCGAGCTGTGCTTAGGAAAGCATCTAAAGTATAGTTGTGGATTTTGGGAACCAAGTACGAAAGATTTAGATACATCTGAGCTTCTAATGCTAGAAAAATCAGCAAAAAGAGCGCAATTAAGTGATAATATGGATATACTTGAACTTGGATGTGGATGGGGCTCATTAACCCTTTTTATGGCCAGAAAATATCCAAATAGTAAAATTACTGCAGTAAGCAATTCTAGTGATCAGAGAAAATTTATTGAAAATAAGTGCAGCTCAGAAGGAATAACTAATGTTAAAGTTATCACTTGTGACATGAATGATTTTGATATTGACCAACAATTTGATAGGGTAGTCTCAATTGAAATGTTTGAGCATATGAGAAACTATAAGATTCTATTGCATAAAATCTCAAATTTCTTAAAAGATGGTGGAAAACTTTTTGTTCATATTTTTACTCACCATTCTATGGTGTATCCATATGAAGATAATGGTCCAGGAGATTGGATGGCAAGAGAGTTTTTTAGTGGTGGTATTATGCCATCACACAACTTGTTACTAAATTTTCAAGATGATTTAAAAATTGAAAGTCAGTGGAAATTATCTGGTANCCATTATTCTAAAACATCGTATGCATGGTTAAAAGAAATGGACTCAAATAAATCCAATATTATGCGTATATTTAAGGACACTTATGGCGCTGATAANGCTAAAATGTGGTTTCAGCGATGGAGAATATTTTACTTGTCCTGCGCAGTAATGTTTGGGATGAAAAATGGAACAGAATGGGGCGTATCTCACTACAGGTTTAAAAAATAGTATGATTTTATTTATTATATTTATTTCTCATTGGTATTTATCTTTATTTGTGCAAACATTCTTTTTGCACAGATANGCTTCTCACCAAATGTTTAAAATGCACCCTATTACTGAGAAGGTNTTTTTTATNNTAACCTGGATTGCTCAAGGCTCTTCATTTTTACACCCAGCAGCTTATGCNCTTATGCATAGAAAACATCATGAACACAGTGATACAGATAAAGATCCTCATTCTCCTGTATCTTTTAANAACTGGTTCAAGTTTATGTATAAAACAAGAGATGAATATGCTTCTTTTATTGACAAAGTCAATGATGGTGATTATAAAGACAAATCTCTTCCTAGGTGGCCTCTCATAGAGAAAGTAGGGGATTCATACATCAGCAGAATAGGGTTTGTTTTACTTTATGTTAGCATATATTTAATCTTTGCTCCAACATACTGGCTCTTGTTTTTGATACCCATACATATATTAATGGGTCCTATTCATGGCTTTATTGTTAACTGGTTTGGTCACAAGCATGGATATAGAAATTTTAAAAAGCTTCATGATAATTCTAAGAACACGCTATTTATTGACTTTTTAATGATGGGTGAATTATANCAAAATAATCACCATAAATTTCCAACAAAGACAAATTTTGCCTTTAGATGGTTTGAATTTGATATTGGTTTTTTTATTATTAAAATNCTAGATAAGCTTAGAATAGTAAACATATTACGATAATTATATAAAGTATTACTTTAAATGAAAATATTCAAATTTATAACCTTAACCTTACTAACGATATCTATGGCAGACACTTATAAACAACCTAGTTATAACTTAATAAAAAAAGATAATAATATTGAAATACGAGAGTACAGCCAATATGTGATTGCTAAAACAATCATTGATCAAGGCAGTCTAGATGAAGATAACAACATGTTTAGAAAACTAGGNGGNTATATTTTTGGTAATAATGATAAAAACGCCTCAATNCCTATGACTGCTCCTGTTATAACCCAAAGTACNAGCGCTGGATATGANATGATATTTTTTATGTTAAGTGTGGATAGTCCTGATCAATTACCAAGACCCACTAATGATGCAGTGTTATTAGAGACGATGGAAATCGGTAAGGCTATATCCATATCCTTTGGTATGTGGGCTACTGAAGCTCGTGTTGCGTCTTATAAAAAAATACTAGATCAGTACATAAATGAAAATAATATTGAAGTTGATTCAAATTTAATGGTTGCTCAGTATAATTCCCCGTGGGCGCTGCCTCCATTTAGAAAAAATGAATTAATTTATAAAATCAAGTAAAATATGGCAAACATCAAAAATATTTCCATATTGGGTTTAGGTATCATTTTATTCTATCTATTATTTGGTAGTTCAGATATTAAAATTCAAAACTATGACTATGATGTAACTATATATCGTGATAACTGGGGTGTCCCTCACATATATGGCAAAAAAGATACTGACACTGCTTTTGGTCTTGCCTATGCACATTCAGAAGATGATTTTGAAACTTTGCAGGATGTACTTCTTGCATTAAGAGGGCAATTAGCATCTGTTAAAGGAAAAGATTCTGCTCCTGTTGATTACTTAGTTGGAATGCTTAGAGTATGGGAAACTGTAAATAATAGATACGATTCTGATCTCTCACAAGAAGCTAAAGATTTATGTTCAGCTTATGCTGATGGTGTAAACCTATATATGGAAAAACATCCTGATAAGATAGTTGGTGATTTATATCCAGTTACAGGCAAGGATATTGTGGCAGGCTTTGTATTTAGAGTTCCATTGATGTTTGACTTTGATTGGTATTTAAAAGAGCTGATGAAAGAAACAAAACCTGAATTTAAAAATTATGCACAAACCAATACTGAGTATTCTATGTATGGTTCAAATGTTTTCGCAGTGAATGGAAATAAATCTTCTGATGGGCATACTAGACTAGCGATCAACTCACACCAACCTTGGGAGGGGCCAGTTACCTGGTACGAGGTTCACCTACATAGTGAAGAAGGATGGAATATGACTGGTGGTTTATTCCCAGGTTCTCCTGTTGTATTTAAAGGTTATAACGATCATCTAGGATGGTCCCATACCGTTAATGGGCCTGATTTAATTGATGTCTATGAACTATCCATTAATCCAGATAATGAAGATCAGTATTTATTAGATGGAAATTACCTAACTTTTGAAAAAG